>DASYGR010000092.1:0-3060 GCA_035999525.1 Terriglobales bacterium | reverse complement strand
AACGCAGCGAGTGGCGCGGCAAAGAAGACGCAGCCCAAGGCGATCAACTTGTCCCAGCCGCGAGCCGCGCTGACATCTTTTCGACCTATAAGAATTCCGGCGACAAGGTAGAGCAAACCGACAGAACAGATCCAGAAATTTGTTGATGAAAACATGGGCCTTTTTCGCGAAGATGGGGCGGCAGAGAATTATAGCCGGGTCGCCGAGGGTGTCGAGAAGAGACGGGTGATTCCAAGGTCTCGCAAATGTGGCGTGACCCTTCGGCTGAGTTCAGGGCAGGCCCTGAGGCACTCCGGGCATCGAGATTGTCTAATAGAATCGTTATGAAGATGAATATGAAAATAGGTGTTCTGGCTTTGCAGGGCGATTTCGATGCGCACCGCAGGCGGCTCGAAGAGCTGGGCGCCGAAGTGGTGCTCGTCAAAAAGCCGGAACAGATCGATGAGATTGACGGGCTCATCATTCCCGGCGGCGAATCTGGAACGTTTCTCAAGCTTCTGGGCGAGGCGGGATTCGAAAAGCTCAAGGAGTTTGTGCGGTTGAAGCCTACTTTCGGGACTTGTGCTGGGGCAATCCTACTGGCGAAAGAGGTGGAAAATCCGAAACAGACTGGCTTGGGCGCGCTGGATATTGGTATTCGACGGAATGCCTATGGTCGGCAGATTGACAGCTCGATTCGCGAAGGACAACTTCTTATCGGGAAACCTGGCGGCTTGCCGCTTGAGATGGTTTTTATTCGGGCTCCCAAAATCGAGCGCGTCGGAAAAGGAGTGGAAGTCGTCGCGACCGAGGGTGATGATCCTGTGGCAGTGCGGCAAGGATCGGTGATGGCTTCGACGTTTCACCCCGAGCTGAGCGATGACTCGCGGCTGCATCAGGCGTTTTTGGAAATGGTCCGCGGCAAGGAGTGAGGCTAGTTCAGCCGCGATGATATTTCTCGCAGATGCGCGGCGTTTTTGTCATAATTTCTTCGCATGAATCAGGGCAAGTTCAGAACATTCCGGTTTGCGTTTCCGATTGTGTTGCTGCTTGCCGGAAGTGTCGTCCTTCATGCGCAGCAATCGGTCTCGTCGGTCGCATTCGAGCAAACCTTTCCAGGATCGGAGCCCGAACATTACAGCATCGCGATCACTTCAGCGTGTCACGCGACTTATCAATCGGATGAAAAAATTAATGATCAGTCGGCAGCAGAGGACTCCTATCACTTCGATTTCGTTGTAACGCCATCAAACTGCACGAAGATTTTCGATTTAACAAAGGGGGCTCACTATTTCGAGGGCAACGTGGATTCGAAGAAAAAGAATATCGCGTCCACCGGGATGAAGACGCTTTCGTACAAGGATGCGCAACGGAGCACGAAGGCCACATATAACTACTCGCCTATACCCGCCGTTCTGGAGCTCACCCGGATTTTTCAGTCTTTGGGAGCGACCATGGAATTTGGTCGTCGCCTGGAGTACGACCGCCGTTATCAAAAACTTGCACTGGATGAGGATCTGAAGAAAATGGAGGGGGAAACCGGAGTGAATGTGTTGGAGGAAATTTCGGCGATCGTTCCGACATTGCAGAAAATCGTTAACGATCCTTCCATGATGAACGTGGTTAGAGCGCGGGCTCAGCGGCTGATAGCGGGAGCTACGGGAGCTAAGTGAACGTTGTGGCCTTCGTCTTGGCTTTCTTTAGGGTAGTCTGTCTCGCGAACGCGTCGAGACCGTTCAGATGCGCTGAGGGCAGGCTGTGGGCACTCGCGGCGAACATTCCTGAACCCAGGTAGCGCCCGAAAACCGGACGCGAACCCTTCGACAAGTTCAGGGCGGGCTCTGGGGAACCGGTAGAACACACAAATTCGTGACAACTAAATGCCCGGGATAGTGATCTAATAGTCAGAGAGCGGTCTGGGGGTTCCCACATGACAATATCTAGAGTTCATGGTTTCGCGCTCGCGATTGCCGCGATGTCGTGTTCGCTAGTTACTATTCCATCATTCGCAGATTCGCAGGTGCGAATCGTGCGGCTGAGCGACGTTGAAGGCCGGGTGCAAATTAATCGCAATCTTCACGGGTACGAGAAGGCATTTTTGAACTTGCCGATCACGCAAGGGAACCAGGTCCGGACGCAGAGCGATGGCCGCGCGCAGATCGAATTTGAAGATGGAAGCGCCTTGCGGATGACTCCGGACACGACGGTTGAGTTTCCCCAACTTTCTTTGACGGATTCTGGGATTCGAGTTTCGAATGTGAACCTCAAGTCCGGCACGGCCTATGTTGATTTCAAGAATACAAAGAACGATGAGTTAACTCTGCTATTCGGACACGAGAAAATCGTTCTCACTCGACCGGCACGCCTACGGATTGAATTGTCAGATAAGGATGCGGCGGTTGCGGTATTGAGCGGCGAAGCCGATGTGGACGCCGCTTCCGGCACGGTTCAACTGTCAAAAAACCGAACTGCGATCTTCGACCTTGCTGGCGACGAGGAGGGAAAGATTGCCAAGAATGTTGAACCGGCTCCTTATGACGCGTGGGACAAGCAGCAGGATCAATATCAGCAGAGATACAGCAGTAATGGCGTCATGGCAAGTTCTTCTCCATATTCTTATGGATTGACCGATCTCAGCTACTACGGAAATTATTTCAATATGCCCGGCTATGGGTTGATGTGGCAGCCATATTTTGCGGGCGCGAACTGGGATCCGTTTATGGATGGAGCATGGGCATATTATCCAAACCTGGGTTACGGCTGGGTATCGGCATATCCGTGGGGATGGACTCCGTATCACACAGGAAATTGGACGTTCATTCCGGGGCGCGGTTGGGCATGGCAACCGGGCGGTACTTGGATGGCTGTCAATACACGTCCGCGGCTGTTGAATGCTCCAGCGAATTTTAGTGCGCCGACGCCGCCGACAAGTATTGGCCAGAGTTTGGTGATGGTCAACCGGGGACCGTCTTCTACATTTGCGGGCCGATCTACGAGCAAGCTGATTATCCAAAATAACTCAGCTGGTCTCGGCATTCCAAGAGGCGGGCTGAACGATCTCAGCAAGGTTTCCGGGCGAGT
>DASYGR010000368.1:0-4582 GCA_035999525.1 Terriglobales bacterium | reverse complement strand
GTTACATTTTACGGACTCATGACAAAACGCAAATCGTTACAGCAAGTTTTCAAGTCATGGTTAGAGTCACCTCAGCCAAATTTGGCCAGAGGAACTTTCCATGACAAAATTCTTTCAGCTCGTATTACTTGCGACCGCTCTTATAACCGCCCTCGCTGGCCCCGCGTCCAGCCTGATCGCTGATGGGCCAGGCCCATGGCCCGATCCGCCAACCGTCAACTTTGTAAATAGTTAATCCCTGGAGTGTGGGGATGTTGATAAGAAGTCAAGCGCGACCTGTCACCGGTGATGACAATAATTTATATTGCTGCGTTAAACAGGTAAAAAGACATCCCCACACATCGCATTATTAGGGTCATTTGGGACTTGCGAGCGTGTTCCGAGAAATATCCAGACACTCCAGAAGAACTAGGTTTCGTCTCGATGCACGGTCTGTATGGAGAAGGCCGGGATGCAAACCGCAATGTACTCGGCTCCGCCTTCGTTAGGAGTGGAATATTGGACCCATTCTCCCGGATGTGCGATCACTGCCTGGCCCGCTTCTACGTCCATCTGTCCCTCTTTGTGGCGCACTCGCACCATTCCCTTTAAGACCAGAGTCACTTCCTCAAACTCGGGGGTCTGCCCAGGCTCTTCCCAACCTTGGGGACTGTGCATATGGGCGACGCTCATCGCTGAAGTCTTGCTGTTGACCTGACCAATATATTCATCGATTAATTTCGGTTTATTACCCGCGCACGCGACGCGGGTGGGTTGAGGAAAAAGCGTAGGCATGAGAATCTCCGTGGTTCGTGTGAGACAACTTTACCAAAGCGTCAGCAAACGATGAGATTCAAAAATGGTGGAAGTGCGGACGCCAACCTGCGAGGCAGCTTCGCTAGCTTAAATCCCGGCGGCGAAGGTCTTCGTTTTTCCGGAGTTTGCGACGGCCAGCATATCGAGCGGCGGAAAAGCGACCGGAACGGTGGTTGTTCTTTCGGGAGGGATGAATCCTCCCTGGCACGCTTGCGCAAGCATTTCCAGAGCCTTGCCGGTATTTGGAGGCACGACCACAGTGCCGGAGAGCAATCCTCTCTTAATCCAGGCGAGCCCGGTTTTCGAAACTCCATCCACTCCAAGATAGGGCAGACTTAACCATCGGTCCCGGCCAGCGTTTTCGGGAAGTTCCTGAAATGCTTTTCGGGCGCCGATCGCCATGGCGTCATTTTGCGCGCAAATCACGTCCATGTGACTTTGGCGGGAAGTGGAGAGCCGTAACCATGAGCTAATCGCTTTATATGCGCTGGATTCAGTCCAATTTGCTTTCACCAGTTTTACCTGAATGTCGCCCTTGGTCTCATACATTCCGGTAGTTCGATGTTTCGTCGCTATGCTTTCGCTGGGTCCCTGAATGTAGAGGACGGATCCGCCATTTGGCAGGAGAGCATTGAACTGGTTACCCTGAATGCGGCCGATCTCTTCATGGTCGGATGTCACGGCAAAGATCGGAACTCGATGTGAGCGGCGCAGTTCGGAAATGTATTCAACGTCACGGTTGAGCACTCCCCAACCAATTCCCGCCGCTACTGCTGCTCTCGCCACTTGCGGGAGAGCGGTGCCACCGACCGGCTCGAAAATAATGCCGTCAGGATGCGCGTCACGCGACTGAATAATTTTCAGCAGCTGCTGGCTCTGCGTGATGGAATCGTTGTCGGCGTAAATGATTTGTACATCCACTCCGAGCCGCCGCGCGGCTTCTTCAGCGGCTGAGGCTTGCTCGATCTGGTAGTCGTTGTCGGCGGTAACCAGCGACACTACGAATCTCAACTTTTTCATAGCTTCACCGCTCCCGATGATATTCCTATCTCTTTGGAAGGGCATATGACCGAAGTAATGGCAATTTAACCGATTTGGTTAAATGCGGGCTTCACGACCCAATCCTGAAGAATGTTAGAATTGCGCCGCAAATGGCATCGACGACGCCCACTATGAATGTTGCGGATGGAGTTCCCGCCAAGGATGTGAAAAAGCCATCCGAGCGACTGATGTCCCTCGATCTATTTCGAGGAGCAACCATCGCTGCAATGATTTTGGTGAATAATCCGGGCGACGGATACACGTCATACATGCAACTCCGGCACTCGGAATGGAATGGCTGGACGTTTACAGATTTAGTGTTTCCCTTCTTCCTGTTCATTGTCGGTGTCGCTCTGGCTTTTTCGTTTCGCTCCCGGATGCAACGCGGGGAAACTCGCGGCAAGTTGGTTGCGCACATCCTTTGGCGTGGATTTCTGTTGTTTGCACTTGGCATGTTTCTGAACGGATTCCCCAATCACTATCAACTTGGAAGCTGGCGTGTTTACGGGGTTCTGCAACGCATCGCCATCTGCTACGTGATCTCGGCATTCCTTGAATTATGGGTCGGCTGGAAGACTCAAGCCGCGGTCATTGCAGTTTGTCTGGCAGGCTATTGGATCTTGATGCGATATATTCCGGTCCCGGGATTCGGTGTCCCGGGCCGGGACATTCCTCTTCTTGATCCGGATAGAAACCTGGTCGCTTGGCTTGATCGCAAACTGCTTCTGGGCCACTTGTATGAAGGGACGCGCGATCCCGAAGGCCTGCTGAGCAATATTCCCGCAATCGCTACTTGCTTGCTGGGATTGCTGACGGGGAAATGGCTGCGTTCCGCGCGAATTAGCGGCACGAAGCTGGCTGGGATGGCGGTCGTCGGAATTGCTGCATTTGCTTCCGGCGAACTGCTAAACACCTGGTTTCCCATCAACAAAAAATTGTGGACAAGTTCTTACGTGCTGCTCACTGCAGGGCTGGCAATCCTCGTATTAGCATTCTGCTATTGGGTGCTGGACGTGAAGCGATGGCGCGGGCGATGGACCATGCCTTTCCTGGTTTTCGGCATGAATTCCATCGCGGCCTATGCGCTCTCGGAACTCGCTCCCGGCATCCTCGATCGTTTCACTCTTCACTCCGGACACGGAAGAGTATTGTTGCGGGAATTCATATACCAGCATTGGATCGTACCGTATGCGAGTCCAGCCAATGCGTCATTGTTGTACGCCCTGGCCTATGTGTTCGCCTGTTGGCTTGTGATGCTGGTCCTATACCGCAAACGCATTTTCTTGAAAATATAGGCGATCTAAGTATCCGGTGCCCCAGGTTCGAGTCCAGTCCGAACAACGGACGCGACCTTGGGGCACCGTCGCGGGGGCGTCAAGGCAAACGCTACTTCATCTCACCGGTCGGCATGGGCATGTCCGAGTTAAAGATGTCGCACTGAGTTTTCCATGTGCCATTCGACTTCTTCGACACGAGCATCCATTTGCCATGGTCCACTTGTGTGCCGCCCGCCCCGGTGATTTCGAACGTCCCCATGCCATAGCCCAGATCGCCGCTGCTCTCGGCGGAAGTGACGGCGATCTTAACCTTGGCAGCGCCCCGATCTTTGCCGGCTTTGAGTTGAGCCAGAATTGCGTCACTGCCATGGGCCGCTTCCTGATTGGGAGCCATTCGACAGCCGTCGGCAGCGTACAGCGCCGTAACAGCGGCGAGGTTGTCAGCGTTATATTCTTTCTCCCAAGTTGCGGCGCGCCCCGCCACATCCGACTTGTCAGCGGCCGCTGCCGGGACGGCGGCCAGCACTGTTCCCAGCATCAAAACTAATCCACAGCAGACAGCTCTCTTTATATGCATGTCATCTCCTGTTCAAAACGCAGACGGATACTAGAGGAATTGTTGGGAAAAGGCAAAAGCAGAGAATTCCCGCGCTTAAAGGACGGTCCTCCTTTGACTACTCGACGGTGTGGACCGATTGTTGACTAACAACCAGTTGCAAGACGACGGGAGTGCAGCACCCTCGAATTTAAGTTCCTATGTTTCTGGGTATCTTCCCCTTCGAAGCTTGTTACACAACTTCGCTATTTTGAACATAAGCTTATTCGCGCTTAACTCTGGCTATTCGGAAATCGGGTAAAATGAAAACCCTACTCTTCGGGATTGCATCGAATGGTGCGACAGCTAAACAAAGAGGTTCCCATGCGTCGTTTGAAAATCATCCTCACCGCGACTCTCTTACTGATCTCATTGCCGTCGTTCGGCCAAGACTACGGCCAACACTCTGACCGGCGCGATGATGGCCGATCCCAGGACAATAGGCGAGACACCAGGGATAATCATGGCAATCGCAACGATCGCCGATCTTCTGATTTCAACAAGGGGCTTCGCGAGGGAGGACGTGGCGGTCAATACTACGACCCTCGCCATGAGCACGACGGCTACGATGAGCGCTACCGCCAAAACAACGACTATTATCAGCAGCAGCAGGGCGGAATAGGACCTGGCAAGGGCGCGCTCATTGGGGGTGCTGGCGGTGCTGTCCTCGGCGCGATTTTCGGCCGCAGCTTAAAGGGCACTATTATCGGCGGAGCCGCCGGCGCTGGCATCGGTGCCGTTGTCGGCGAAGCGAACCAGAACAACCGGCGAAGGGACGATTACAATCCTCGCTGACTAGTGTCGTAAGACTCGACTGTTGAAGAAAGGAAATATCATGAAATCACATTTCTTCCTCGCCGCTCTCCTATTGGCT
>DASYGR010000450.1:0-17851 GCA_035999525.1 Terriglobales bacterium | reverse complement strand
AGGCTTTAGTAGAACCGGTTTGGGGGACGCTAAAAGAACAAAGAGGAATGAGGCGGTTTCGATTACGCGGCCTGGAGAAAGTAAGCATCGAGTTCACCCTGGCCGCCATCTCGTTCAACCTGACCCGACTCCTGGCCAACCGGTAGCTGGGCCGAAGGAGTTTTCACCAACGGTAGGCAAAGTGGTCGCGATGCACGCGTTCTCACGCGGTCTCTTCAGCCCCGCCGATGATCGGATCAAACGACTTACGGCGCGGCTGAAAACCACGCCCTTTCAAGACGGCCACATGACTGACCAAATATCGCTTCTACTTCTTTACTCAACCATCAATCCCATCTGAATCACTTCTGCCAAATGCATTGTCTTACGCCCCGTGCACTGCGCGATCTGCTCGCGGCAACTGAACCCATCCGCGATAATTAGATAATCATCCGGCGCTTTGCGGACAGCAGGCAGAAGCTCAAGTTCTCCGATTGCAATGGACGTATCAAATTTTTCCTTTTCAAAGCCGAATGATCCCGCCATGCCGCAGCAACCGGGCGACGGCTGTTCATAATCCACTCCGAGATCTCCGAGCACTTCCTCCTCATCCGTCATTTTCATGATGGACTTGTGATGACAATGGCCATGCATAATGGCTTTTCGATTTAATTGAGGCAGTCGGAAGCGGTCGCCTTTTCGCCGGAGAAACTCGCTGAGCAAAAATGTTTGACCGGACAACCGTCGCGCAAGCTCATTTTTTGGAAACAAATTCAACATTTCATCGCGAAACACAGCCGCGCAACTCGGCTCCAGAACGATCACCGGAATTACCGCCTTTATTTCCTCCGCTAACACGTCCAATGCCCCGAGGAGAAGCCGCTTTGCACGCTCTAACATTCCAAAGTCATAGAGCGGCCGGCCGCAGCATAAAATCTGTTTCGGCAACTGGACGCGAAACCCGCCATGCTCAAGAACATTCACGGCAGCCTTCGCGGTTTCTGGATGAAAATAATTGTTGAACGTATCAGGCCACAAGAGTACCGGCTCGCCATTAGGATTCTTCGGCTGCCTGCGTCCGCACCAACTTCGAAACGTCTCATTCGCAAATGCCGGGATGGACCGCTGTTGCGGCACTCCAAGAATGCTCTTCGAGATGCCCCGCAGCACTGGCAATTGCGTAGTCAGGTTCACCAGCCGGGGCGCATGGGAAGCGATCCGCGCCCAAATATCAATGTTGCCAAATGCATATGCGCTTACCGGCTGAAGTCGATTTTCATAATAATGAGAAAGAAACTCAGCCTTATATGTCGCCACGTCCACGCCTACCGGGCAATCGCTCTTGCACCCCTTACAAGATAAACACAAATCGAGAGAATCCTTGACGTTCTGATCGCGCCATCCATCTTTGATCGCGTCGCGTTTCGTCATTTCCCAAAGAAGGTGCGCGCGCCCCCTCGTCGAATGTTCCTCTTCGCGCGTAGCGCGGAAACTTGGGCACATCACGCCACCTTCATAATTCCTGCACTTCCCTACTCCGACGCATCGCAGCGTAGCGTGGGCAAGGCTTCCATTGTCGTCAGGAAATTGAAAATGAGTTGCAGGCTCCCACGGCCGATATCCGGCGCCCAGCCGCAGATTCTCATCCAGGCGATAAGGCTCGACGATTTTTCCGGGATTCATTTTCCAATCGGGATCCCATATCGCTTTGAATTCTCGGAAAGCCTGCACTAATTCCGGACCGAACATTTTCGGCAGCAATTCCGCGCGGGCTTGGCCATCTCCGTGTTCACCGGAAAGCGAACCACCAAAACTCACCACAAGGTCGGCGGCATCTTCCACAAATTTGCGGAATTTGCTTATGCCTTCTGCGGTAGTGAAATCGAAATTGATACGGACGTGAACACACGCGTGGCCGAAATGGCCGTAAAATCCGCCGCGATAGCCATGTTCATTCATCAGCTTATTAAGGCCGCGCAAATAGCTTCCCAGCTTCTCCGGCGCAACTGCCGAATCCTCCCACCCCTCCCACGCGGGAGGTTCGCCTGGAACGTGGGCAAGCACGCCCAGGCTCGATTCGCGCACTTCCCAAACACGCTTTGCCTGCTCATTGTCAGTGATCAAACGCACATGCGGGGGATTGGCGTCTCGTTGCAAAGCGGAAATCAATTTGTTCGCTTGATCCTTGGCATCGGCCGCGGTCTCGCCTCCGAACTCAGCCAGCAGCCATCCACCGCCTTCGGGAAGCAAAGCCAGCCCCTCGGAATTAATGCCTTTGCGGCGCGTGTATTCAACCAGAAGATCGTCAATGCCCTCAAGGCCGATCGGCCCGTGGGCCATCACTTCTGGAACGTGATCGGCGCATTGATAGACATCCGGATATGCAATCACCAGCAATACACGTACGGGAGGGCTTTTGACCAGGCGGCACGTGGCCTCAAGCAGCGTCACACAAGTTCCTTCTGAACCCACCAAAGCTCGCGCAACATGAAAACCGTTTTCAGGCAAAAGATAATTGAGGTTGTATCCAGAAACTCTTCGCGGAATATCGGGATATCGTTCGCGAACCAGTTCTCCGTACTGATCGCGCAGCTTTCTTAGGGACGCATAGATTTCGCCTTGTCGTCCGCCTCGCCGAACAAACTCGTCAATCTCCGAGTCAGTGGTCGCGCCGACTTTCATCCTCACGCCGTCATAAGTAAGGACGTCGAGCTCCTCAATATTGTCATCCGTCTTGCCCGCCATGACGGAATGCACGCCGCAGGAATTATTGCCAATCATGCCGCCTAGAGTGCACCGGCTATGCGTGGCGGGATCGGGCGCAAAAGTTAAATGAAATTTCTCCGCTGCCGTTCGCAGGTGATCGAGGATGACTCCCGGTTCGACGCGAGCCAATTTCCCCTCTGGATCAACTTCAATGATGCGCGCCATGTATTTCGAAAAATCGAGGACGACCGCAACGTTGCAGCATTGTCCCGCCAGCGATGTTCCTCCGCCGCGACAGAGAATTGGCGCACCATATTCCCGTGCGGTCGCGACCGTAGCAATAACATCGTTCGCGTCACGTGGAAGCACGACGCCAATCGGGACCTGGCGATAATTCGAGGCGTCCGTCGCATAGAGCGCGCGGCTCCCGCTGTCGAAGCGCACTTCCCCGTGCACGCGTCGCTTGAGGGCGACTGCAAGTTGAACGCTGTCCACGCTGGCTGATTTAGAGGAATTTGCGAGTTGAATTAAATTATCCGGCATGCCGGAGAAGGGCTGGTTGTCACGCGGTCCTAAGTGAAATGCCGCGTCCCATAGTCCATCAGGCTCAAGCCGAGCAACAGCATAAGCCAGAAAAGTGCAGCCAGGACGACCGTTTTCGTGAGCCGTTCGCTGGAGTATTTCACGTGCATGAAGATCAAGACCACCAGCAGGGCCTTGAATGTGGCGATGACAAGTGCCACCACTGTGTTGAATGGTCCCAGGTCAATGAAGGCGACGCCCGCCGTGATGACAGTGAGACACATCAGGGCGGCCCAGATGATCACGTAAAGCTTGGCGGATAAAATGTGTTCGTGTTGAGCCATATTTGCTCTCTAGTCTCGTCTTCGAATCCACCCTCGAATCAATGAAACGGTTTTCGATCAATCAGATATAGCAACGGAAAAAGATAAATCCAGACGATATCCACAAAGTGCCAATACAGCCCCCCGATTTCAATGGGAGTGTGATATTCCGGCGTGTACTTCCCTTTCCACGCCAGATACGTAAGCACAGTAAAGATTCCCAATCCGACCAGCATGTGAAGAGCGTGCAAGCCAGTCAACGCGAAATATAAGGAAAAATAAATCTGCGAATGCCCCTGGTCAATGTGAATGCCATATTTCTGACCGACCGACACAATGTCACTCGCGTTGAACGAGCTCCCTGGAACGTGATGCTCTTCATATTTCTGATACCACTCAACGCCCTTGATGGCTAAAAATGCCACGCCGAATGCCATGGTGATCAGCAGCAGAATGACCAGCAATTTCCGCTTGCCCATTTGCGCGGCACGGACACCTAATGCCACGGTCAAGCTGCTGCAAATGAGAACAATCGTGTTAATCGTTCCCAGCCAGATGTCAATGCTGCGGCTGCCGAGGGCAAACTCGTTGTAATACCAGCGCCGGTAAATCAGGTAAGCGGCAAACATACCACCGAAGAACATGATTTCCGTTCCGAGAAACAACCACATGCCGAACGTGGAGGCATCTTTTTGCTGCTCCATGTCAGCAAAGTGGTGTTGTAGTTCGGTCGGATGCTCGAGCGCGATCGGGCTATCGCTCAAGAGAAACCTCCTCTGGCATCGGGATTTCGTCGTAGTTGTAAGCTTCCCATGTCACTTCGGGAGTCTCGTCAAAATTGAAGGTTGGAGGAGGTGAAGCCGTCTTCCATTCCAGACCGGCCGCGCCCCACGGATTGTCGCCTGCAATTTTTCCATACCGCAGCGACCACAACATATAAACCATCGGCAGCAAATAGCCGACGGCAAGAATTGTGGAACCGGCCGTCGAGAAAACATTCAACACCTGAAATTCCGGTGGATACTGCCAGTAGCGTCGCGGCATTCCCATATAGCCAAGAATGAATTGCGGAAAGAACGTGAGGTTGAATCCGATAAACACGATCGCCGCAGCAAGCCGTCCCCAGGCTTCCGGATACATCCGTCCCGAAATTTTGGGCCACCAGAAATGAAGACCCCCAAGGAACCCCATCACGGCGCCGCCGACCATGATGTAGTGAAAATGCGCAATTACAAAATATGTGTCGGTAACGTGAACATCAAAGCCCAATGCCGCGAGGAACAAACCGGTGAGCCCACCGATGGTGAACAATCCGATGAAGCCAAGCGCATAAAGCATGGGAGTTGAAAACGAAATAGACCCTTTGTACATGGTCGCCGTCCAATTAAATACTTTGACGGCGGAAGGCACAGCAACCAGATAACTCAGTATGGAAAAGAACAGTGCCGAATAGAGCGAGATTCCGGCTACGAACATGTGGTGTGCCCAAACCAGAAATCCGAAAACGGCAATCGCGATGCTCGACATCGCCACGAAGCTGTAACCGAAAACTCTTTTACGCGAGAAGCAGGGAATAATTTCGCTGACCACGCCCATCGCGGGAAGAATCATGATGTAAACAGCAGGGTGCGAATAGAACCAGAACAAATGTTGAAACAACAGCGGATCGCCACCGCGTGTCGGATCGAAAATGCCCAGATGGAAAGCCCGTTCGAAGATCAGCAGCAGCAGAGTGATCGCCAGCACTGGAGTACCCAACAAAAAGATGATGCTGGTTGCATAGGTTGACCACAGAAAGAGCGGCAGGCGAGACCAGGTCAAGCCCGGCGCACGCATGCGGTGAATGCTCACCACAAAGTTCAACCCGGTAAGGATGGATGAAAATCCAACAATGAAGATAGAAAGTCCGGCTTCGATGACCTTGGTGTTCGTGAACGCCGTGCTGAATGGAGTGTAGAAAGTCCAGCCCGTATCCACGCCACCGGTGACGATGCAGTGCAGCATCATGCAGCCGCCAAAGATATACAAATACCAGCTCAAAAGATTGATACGCGGAAACGCAAGGTCTTTCGCGCCGATCATCATGGGCACGAGAAAGTTCCCCAGCACGGCGGGAATCGAAGGAATCAGGAAGAAGAACACCATGATCTGACCATGCATGGTGAACAACTTGTTATACGTATCCGCCTGAACCAGATCGCCCGCGGGAGTCAACAATTCCAGCCGCATCAATAGGGCAAAAAATCCCCCTATGAAGAAGAAGAAGGTGATTGACAGTAAATACAGCAACGCGATTCGCTTGTGGTCAGTTGTAAGCAGCCATGAGCGAACGCCGTAGTCGCTGTTAAGGTAATTCTCGCGTTCGGTGGTAACTACTGCGGTAGCCATTTCTATTCCTTGGGATGCTGTGGTTGCGTGCCCGGCGGTATGAGTGTTGGATTTCCCGCCGAACCGGCCGGCGGCACACTCAAAGATTTGACGTATGCGACCAGTTCGTTCATTTGCTCTTCGTTTACCAGGCCTTGAAACACCGGCATAATATTTTTGAATCCGGAAACAATTTTCGCTCCAGGATTCAGTACGGATTCTCGAATATAGTTCTCATCCGCAATAACAGTGCGTCCGTCTTCGAGCGTTACCGGATTACCGTAAACACCATTCAGGGTCGGGCCGCGGCCCTGCGTCTCGAACCGATGGCATGTGGGGCATCCGAGCTGTTCGAATTGACTCTGCCCTGCCGCGGCGAGAGAGCCAAAAGTTCTGCTCGTCGCGAGCCATGTCTGATAATCGGACGGATCCATCACCACAATCTGACCGAGCATCCCGGAGTGCATGGTCCCGCAATACTCAGCACAAAATAAGTGATAAGTGCCCGGCTTGGTTGCGCGAAACCAGGCTGTAACATACCGGCCCGGAAGCACATCCTGCTTGATCCTGAACGCAGGGACGTAGAAGCTGTGGATCACGTCCTGCGACGTGAGAATCAATTTTACGTCCCGGCCCACTGGTACGTGCAGTTCATTGATCTCGCGCTGGCCTTCAGGATGTTGAAACTTCCACATCCATTGTTTTGCAACCGTATAAATTTCGGTTGAATCCCGTGGAGGCGTGCGCTCGTGAAAGTAAATAATTGCGCCCCATGCGAAGATGACAAGAAAAATACCAAGCGGAATGACCGACCAGCCTATTTCCAGAATGATAGAGCCGTGAATTTGCTCCGCCTCGCGTCCGTGGCGGCGGCGGTATTTGATCGCGAAGACTGTAATCGTAGTAAAAATTGCCGTGCACGTAACGAGCGACAAAAGCAGCAAAAACACGTATAGCAGGTCGAGTTGCCCCGCAATTGTCGAAGCCTGCACCGGCCAAAGTGGAAAAGTTTCAACCATGTTCTACGACCCGCGAAGCCTTTCGATGTTCGGCGTCAGAGCCATGACGAATTAGCACCGCCATGAACAGGCCCAGAATCAATACCGTTGCCAGCGCGGAGAGTTGCAAAATCCTGGAAATAACCGCACCATATCGGCCGGTATTAGGGTCATAGTGATAGCAATACAGCAATACCTCGTCCACGACCGTGCCGATTTTGTGCTGCGAAGCCTGAATCAATCCGAGCCGCAAGTCTTTGGGCGCGTATTCCACGCCGTAGTAGTACTGCGCGATCTTTCCTTCCGGCGTGAGTATCATGATTGCGGTTGAGTGCGCGAACTGTTCGGTCTTGGGATCGTACTGATACTGAAATCCCGCAGCCTTGGTCAGCGCATCTATCGAACTCTGCGGCCCGGTCAGGAAATGCCAGCCTTTGGCCGCCCCAGGCCGCCCGTAACGCTCCATGTATTCGGCTTTCTTTGCCGCGCCGATTTCCGGAGTGTCCTTTGGATCAAAGCTCACGGTCAAGACATTGAATTCATCGCCCACATTAAATTTTAGAACCTTCAACGCGCTCGAAAGTCCGGCCAAGACTTCTCCACAAAGCATGGGGCACTTGTAATAAACCAGGCTCAAAATCATCGGCTTCTGGCCAAAATAATCGCCGAGACGAACCGACTTGCCAGTCTCATCGCGGAATTCCAAGTCCGGAGGAATTTGTCCATTCAAATTTTGCTGAATGCCAACATTCTTCAATCCTGGAGGGCGCACATTCGCCGGAGGCGACAGAAGTCCTGTGCTCATGTTCTGCCCGAAAACGCCAAGGGATAGCCCCACTAGAATTGTCGCCAGCCGTGCTGCATTGCTCCATTTCCACATACGACGCACTACTTTTTTCCTTTCGCTTTAACGGTCTTGCCGGACTGCGGCGCTGAATTCATTTCGCTGTGATCCGCCCGCGCCGCCGCCGCATAAATAGTGTTCGTGACCGACTCCGGCACAGTCCCAGTCTTCGGCGTTGTATTCAGTCCGCGCTGCGCGATCAGTTCCATTGCCCGTTCAATCGGAATGCGCACTGCACCCATCTGATCGCTCTGCCCATAGCTATATAACTTCTGCTCTTCCTCGAGCCTGAAATCGTTTATTTCGATCCGCTCATTTGTTTCCAGACGCGGCTGCGAAAAATTCTTATCAATTCGCGCCGCCACAATCGCAGGATTCATGTCCCGGGTATCGGCTTCCGCCGGTTCCGCCATCGGACTTTGAGCCGTCTGGTGAGTTTTTTCATACCAGTCTCCGAATCGGAACGTTCCCAGAACAATGAAATAGACAATCGCCAACAACACAGCCAGCGTCAAAAGGGATCCCAGGATTGTCTTAGACGACAGATCCTTCCGCTCGAATCTCACATCCTCGTTGCGGCCGTTGCGATAATCGTTGTGCATCTGCTCAGTCATGGACCAATTCCAAAAGTTCTATTGCATGCGGATCATGCAATGGTAGAAGCGGACGCCGTCTTACGTTCCGGAAAAAGAATGACAGCCAGAAGCCGCCAATCGCGATCGGAACAATCGCGTCCAGAAAATGCCAGTAAAAAGTCTGGTGGAAACTCGGCTCGATATAAAAGTATAGATCCACATAACGCATGAAAATCAGCCACACCGCGACCCAAACCAGCCGGTAAACATCGCGCTTGCGCGGCCTCGACAGGAGTAACGCAAACGGTACCGCAAAATGAAAAACTATCAGGAACAGCCCGGTAAGCGCCCATCCATCATGAAACCGGCGAACGAAAAATGTGATTTCATCAGGCAGGTTTCCCGCCCAGATGATTAACAATTGCGAAAACGAGAAATATGCCCACAACATAATAAAGGTGAGCATCAATTTGCCGTGATCCTGGACTTCCTTCGGCTTCAGGTATGTAGACACCGGTTTATAAGGAAAGAACAATCGCTCCACAACCACCATAAAACAGATCGCCGAAAGAGTCTGACCCACCAGATAGATCATCGCGTAGATGGTCGAAATCCATGGCGGCGTAAGCGACATCACCCAGTCAATCACCGCGAACGACATGCTGAACGCATAGATCACGAGTCCCGGCCCAGCGATGGTTCGAAACCTCGGGCTCAAATTGCGGATTGGAGGACTGTCCTGCTCACCCGATACTTTGTTCAGTCGCCACGCAAGAATTATCCAGATCGCAAAATAAACTATTCCGCGCCAGATGAATCCCACGGGAGTGAGGTAGGAGTGCGTCAGGTCCGTGAGGCGCACATCCTTCGCCATGGCTGCCACATCCGTCCACACGTAAATGTGGCGCATCCCGATGATCAGAGGTATGAACAGCAGCGCCATCAGCGGCAGGGTGCCAATAGCAGCTTCCAGCGGACGCCGCACCACCATTCCCCACTTGCCGCCCGTTAAGTGAAAGATCATGAGATATGACATGCATCCCATGGTCAACCCTAGCCAGGCCATGAACCCCAGCAGGTAGGAACGGAAAAACTGATCCGGCGACATGAAGGCAAAAATGATGGCGACGATGGCGAAGATAATGCCGACGATGAGCGACCTGCGCTGAATGATCTGCGCAACCGGCGGCGCCATAAAATCCGTACTGTTCCAGCGCGCCGTGCTCATTTCGATTCCTCTCCTGGATTGCTTTCGGGTGCCGCGATTGCTGGCAACGTTGCCCCAGAACCCGGATCCCCACGGAATTGCGGAGGCTCAGACGGCATCGCCTGGCCCGCCGGCACATCTGCCGAGGTTGCCGACTGGCTCAATTGCAGCGCTCGGATATAAGCCACAATGCACCACCGGTCGCGCGCGGGGATCTGCGGGGCATATTCCGGCATCGCCCCGTACCCATACGTCATGACTTCGAAGAAATATCCCAATGGCGCCTTGCGCAAGCGATCTGTGTGATAAGACGGCGGTGCGCGGAAACCTCGTTGCACGACCATGCCGTTGCCATCGCCCATCCGCGAATGGCAAGGGGCGCAATAAATATCGAAACGTTGCTGGCCGCGCTCCAACACTTCTTTCGTCACCGGAAATGGCATGTAATCGCCCGGGTTATCTCCAACCTTGCCGGTATAAAAATATGTGTCCTCATGCAACTGGCCTCGCGCCACCGTTCCCTCAACGGGCGGTCGCTCCGATCGCATGTCAGGATAAAAATCGCTCATGGCCAGCGGCTTAAAACGCGGCTGATCGTGCATGTCCTGGCGGCATCCCGCAAGCGTAAGCAAGCCCATCAGGCTTACCAGCGAACCCAGCGACGATAATTTTCGCAGGTTCACCACTAGCTGGGAACCTCCGAAATGGATTTTGCGCCCAATCCCTCAAGGAAAGCGCGCGTCTTGATCGTGTCGAATCGGGGATCTGAAGAAAAAATCACCAGGAAAAATTTGTCTTTGGTTACCAATTCAAATCGCGGAACATTGAATACGGGATGATACGGCATGGGCAGGCCATTCAATACCAGCATGCCGAAAACCGCCGATAGTCCCGCAAATAAAATCGTCATTTCAAACGTGACCGGGATAAATGCCGGCCAGGAATTGGGCGGCCTCCCGCCAATGTTTACCGGATAACTGATCGTGTTTATCCACCATTGCAGCATGAACCCGCCGCACATTCCCAAAATCCCGCCTATCAGCGTGATCAGCGCAACTCCGTTCTTGTGGAATCCAATTGCTTCCGCCAATTCTTCAATTGGAAACGGACTATAAGCGTCAATTCTTATATATCCCGCTTCGGTCGTGCGTTGAGCGGCAACTACAACGTCGGTCGGCGTATCGAATTCCGCCATCATTCCGAAAATCGGTTCTGGCCTCATTTGTGCTTGACCTCCGCTTCAGGCAGCAGAGTATTTAGCTCAAATATCGAAATCATTGGCAGCAGCCGCACAAACAGGAACATTAATGCGCAGAACATCCCAAGAGTCCCCATGAGGACCGCCCAATCCCAGCGCGTGGGATAGTACATTCCCCAGGCGGAATTGGTGAAGTCGCGCGTCAGGCTGACCACCACAATGATGAAACGTTCAAGCCACATGCCCACTAGTACATCCATTGAAATAAGGAAAAGCCAAACTGGATTGGTGCGGATGCGGCGAATCCACAAAATCTGGGGCAAAAAAATGTTGAAGAAGAGCAGCGCAAGATACCACGGAGCGTAGGGCCCATGAAGCCGGGCCCAGCGCAAATAGTTTTCGTACGGATTTCCGCCGTACCAGTTCATGAACGCTTCCATGCCATAACCGTAGGCGACTATCAGACCCGTGGCCAACATGACCATGGCAGAGTTTTCAAGATGCCGGTCAGTGATGAAATCCTTCACGCCATAAAATTTGCGAATCGGAATGGCAAGCACCAGTACCATCGCAAATCCGGAATAAATCGCTCCTGCAACAAAATACGGAGGAAAAATCGTAGTATGCCAGCCCGGAACAATGCCAATGGCAAAATCGAAGCTCACAACCGTGTGAACTGAAAGGACCAGTGGGGTAGCCAATCCGGCCAGCAGCAGATAAGCAGTTTCAAATCGAGCCCAATGCCGTGCGGAACCACGCCAGCCCATGGCCAGCATTCCGTATGTGAAACGAATGAATGAATTGTCGGTGCGATCGCGAAGACTCGCCAGATCGGGGATCAATCCTATAAACCAGAACACCAGCGAAATCGTAAAGTAGGTCGAAACCGCGAAGACGTCCCACACCAGCGGACTGCGAAAATTTGGCCAGTATCCCATGGTATTGGGATAAGGAAACAGCCAGTAGAAAACCCATGGCCTGCCAAGGTGAAGCAAAGGAAACACGCCGGCTTGCGCGACCGCGAACAGTGTCATGGCCTCGGCGAAGCGATTGATCGAATTGCGCCATGATTGCCGCAACAACAGAAGAATCGCCGAAATCAAAGTCCCGGCGTGGCCGATTCCGATCCACCATACAAAATTAACGATGGCGAATCCCCAACCGATTGGGATGTTGACGCCCCAGATTCCGACGCCTTTCACGAACAAATAAGTAGCGCCGAACAGCACGCCTTGCATCACCATGAAACTGACGAAGAATCCGGCGACCCATCCGAGATGCAACGGGCGCTTGAGAACGAGTCCGCTGATCTTGTCGGTGATGGAGGCAAAGCTGTGCCCCGGCGCAAGAACTGGCGCTTTATCCTCGCCCTCTTCGACTTCGGTTGGTCTCACCATTCTCTTCTTATGCTTCCAGTTCAGGATTCGGATTTCGTATTTCGGCCAGATAAGTTGTCCGGGGACGGGTATTCAAATCCTGCAACAGTCCATAGTTCCGCTGATTACTCTTCTGTTTTGAAACCTGGCTGTTCTTGTCATTAATGTTTCCAAAACTGATTGCATTCGCCGGACACGACTGCTGGCACGCAGTTTGCAATTCGCCGTCCGCAATTTTGCGCCCCGCGACCTCCGAGTCAATGCGATGATGATTGATCCGCTGCACGCAGTAAGTGCATTTTTCCATCACCCCGCGGCTGCGTACGGTCACATCGGGATTCCGCATCATCTTGAATTGCGGCGTTTCCCAATCCTGGAACAAAAAGAAATTAAACCGCCGAACTTTGTAAGGACAGTTATTCGAGCAATACCGCGTCCCAACGCAGCGGTTGTAAACCATATCGTTGAGCCCTTCGCTGCTATGTGTCGTTGCACCCACGGGACAAACCAATTCACACGGGGCGTTTTCGCACTGCATGCACGGAACTGGCTGAAAATATGCCTTGGGATTGTCGCGATCGCCCTGATAGTAGGCGTCAACGCGCAACCAATGCATGTGTCGGCCCTTGTTGACCTGTTCTTTGCCGACGATAGGAATGTTATTTTCCGATTGGCATGCGAGGATGCAGTTATTGCAACCGACGCAGGCATTCAAATCAATCGTCATTCCCCACGCGTAAGGTTCTTTCGCGTAGTCGTACCCCGGATACAGCGTTAGTTCTGGCGGAGGATTTCCTTCCTGCGCGAAGTTCGGCTCCTTCTGATATTCGTCAAGGCTGCGTGTCCGCACCAATGGCCGGTTATCGCCATCCTGGGTTTCCATGGTCTGGTAGCCCTGAGTGGACGCGAGCAGATACGTTCCACCTGCCTTTGAAATTTTCACGCCAGTTGTAAACCACGGCGTGGCGCTGAACCGCAGGGGATACATGTCAAATCCCGCGCCGGTGCCCACGCGGCCGGCGCGTGCGCGCCCATATCCCAGAAAACATGTGACTGAATAATCAGGATGTCCTGCTTGAATCCAGACTGGAACCGTCAGATTTTTTCCGTTCAATTCCAGCCGGACCAGATCCTGCGTCTTCACTCCCATTCGCTCCGCCATCGCCGGGCCCATCAACAAAGGATTGTCCCAGGTCATCTTGGTCATCGGCTTGGGCAATTCCTGCAGCCAGCCGTTGTTGGAGAAGCGCCCGTCGTAGATAGAAGGATCGCGCCGGAAATTAATCTCAATGCTGTTGTCGTTCTGACTTGTCGCCGATGAGGCCGCCGCGCCTTTCGCCGTAACGCTTTTCGGCTCGAAAGTGCTGCCTTCGATCCAGCCATCGTGCAGCGACTTCCTCCAGAAGGCGTCAAAGTCAGCGCCGGTGTGCTTGGACCGCCAATAATTCTGGACGTGTCCATGACCCGTCGCTTCTGTTTGTCCGGCGAAAAGAGCCATCAGCTCATACACGCTCTTGCCGCCGTACAGCGGCGCAATCAGCGGCTGCACAATGCTCACCGTGCCGTCATAAGCGCGCGCATCTCCCCACGATTCCAGATAGTGCGCTTCGTTGATGTGCCAGTGACAGTACTGCGAAGTTTCGTCCTGATAGAGACCAAGGTGCACTCGTAAAGGAATGTTGCTGGATTTCAAAGCGTCCGCAAATCCAAGATCAGGGGGCGCATCATAGAGCGGATTCACGCCTGCAATCACAAGCATCTGCACCTTGCCGGCCCGCATATCAGCGATCAAGTCTTTCAACGAATCTGTTTGATTGATCGGATTCGCGTTTACCGGCTCGGTATAGAAGACCGTTTTCCCGACATTACCGAGGGATTGATTGATCGCGTGCACGAGAACGTGAACTGCTGGAGGTTGATGATCGCCGGCGATGACGACGCTCGATCCTCGATGGCTTTGTAAATCTTTGACAATCGCATCAAGATATTTTTGTTGGCCGCCCTTGAGCGATCCGCCTCCGCCCGCGCTTCCCAAGCCAGACACCAAGGCTCGTGCAAACGGCTCGATGTCACTCGCCCGCACCGGCAAATGATGATCCGCCTTCGCGCCCGTAGAACTGGGCGTGCTCTCGATTACGTACATCCGGCTCATATTCCCGGCATCCGGGTTGCGGCGCTTTGCAAAATCCCGCGCATACCGCGTGGTCCCTGGGAAGCCTGCGTACAAAAAGTCCGCATCGAGCGAGACGATGACATCTGCCGCGTCGAACTTGTACGTGGTCTCGACCGGCTGGCCGAACGCCATTTGCGCTCCCGCGATAACATTGTCGCGGTTCACTGGCTCGTACACATGCCATTTTGCTTCGGGATAGCGCGAACGAATCTGAGCGAACTGATCGGCCAGAGTCGGCGATGAAACCGTGCCCGTCAAAATCCGGATCCCGGCTCCGTTTGCCGCATTCTGCGCGATCAACGGATCCCGCATCGCGACCATAAATTCGCCCCACGTGCTCAACTCGCCGCGGTAGGTAACGTTCTGGGAGCGGTCGGGGTCATACATATCAAGGACGGACGCTTGTGCGAAGACATCCGTCCCACCCATGCTTGCCGGATGCTTGTCGTTGCCTTCGACTTTTGTCGGCCGATAAAGATGGCTTTCCACTAGCACCGGCGAAGCGTAGCCACCCAGCGAAAATGCTGAGGCGAAAAACATCGGACGGCCCGGAACGACTTCCTCCGGTTGCTGCACATAAGGAACAATCGGCTCCAGCGGCTGCTTGGTGCATGCCGTCATGCCAGCCATCGCCAGCGACGCGCCCATCAACTTCATGAATCCGCGACGCGAGACTGAATCTGCCCACTCTGACGCGCCCTTGGGGAATTCGCGGTGCATCATCTCCTGGAATTCCGTGCTCCCCGCAAGTTCCTCGAGACTCCGCCAATATTCCGGTCCTTTAGTCTCGGCAATCCTCGCGCGCGCGGTTTCCAGGTCCAGCTTGTCTTTCTTGCTGGGACAAACCGCCTCGACGTGTTGCTTTCGGTTTTTTTCTTCCATCATTCCCACGAAATTCTTTCTGTATCTCTTCGCTACCTACGTTCGAACTACCGATGACAAGTCGAACAACTCGTAATATCCGCCACCGTTCTCAAGTTATATTTCTTGATTAGATCAGTGCCCAACGACCGTTGATCGGTATATACCTTCCCGTCCATAAGCATCGGTTTCTGGCCCGACGGCTGCTCGTACCTCATATTGAAGACTTCTTCGCGCGGCCTCAGATACTTGTCCGGCGACCGGTGACAATCAAGGCACCACTCCATTTGCAGCGAAGCGTAGTTATACATCAGCGGCATGCGATCCACAGGTCCGTGGCACGTCGCGCATCCCACGCCCTTATTAATGTGAATGCTGTGATCGAAGTAAACGAAGTCAGGAAGATCGTTGACCCGGTTCCAAACCAGTGATTTGCCGGTTCTAAAGCTCTCGCGTACGGGCTCCAGCATCGGGGCACCCGCCCATATCTGTGAGTGGCAATTCATGCAGGTTCTAGTGGGAGGAATACCGGCAAAATCCGAGGTCTCAACCGAAGTATGGCAGTAGCGGCAATCAATGCCAACGCCTGAAACATGGTGCTGGTGGCTGAAAGGCACGGGCTGCGGCCTCGCCACTTTTTCGTAGGTCACATAGGGAGACCGTTGCAACTGGATCGTCGCCCAGAGCAAACCACCGACCAGAAACACCGCTGCTATGATCGTGGCTTTCGAAATTGTATTGGCACTGCGATGAAAAATCTGCATCGATCAGAACGTTCCAGGTGCAGCGGACTTACCTAAGCCCGGTTCGTGCAGCGTTGGCCGATTTATTTATCATCAAAAATGCGAACTGTTTTAGAAAACTGGTGATTATATCAGTTAGAACGGATTTGAAAAGTGTGTTCCGCAAAATTTGCAGAAAATTATTTTGCGCGCGCCCAAGGCGCCCCTTTACCGCAAGATTACAGAGCAAGACGCGGACAGAGACCACTACCGCAAGTTCATAACCAGCAATTTCGGCTCGGTCATCTCTTCAATCGCATACTTCAAGCCTTCGCGGCCCAATCCGGAGTCTTTGATGCCGCCATAAGGCATTTGATCAATGCGGAACGTTGGCACATCGCCAGCTACAACCGCGCCCACTTCCAGTTCTTCGTACGCCTTAAACAACAACGTGGAATCCCGAGTAAAAATCCCAGCCTGCAAACCGTAGGGAGAATTATTGATTTGACGAAGCGCGTCGTCGAAATTCTCATACGACTCAAGAGTTACAACAGGACCAAATATTTCCTGGCAATTCACTTTCATCTCCGCACGCGTCCCCGTCAGCACCGTGGACTCGACCAATGAACCCTCGCGGTGCCCGCCGCACAGAATCCGTGCGCCTCCACCGACTGCTTCCTTTATCCAGTCAACCACACGAACCGCGTCGCTTTCGCGAATCATCGGACCCAAATCGGTGGATTCATCCAGAGGGTCGCCCGTAACCAGTTTTTGCACCCGTTCCACCAGCATCTCGGAAAATTTTCCGAACACAGAGCGCTCCACGAGAATCCGCTGAACTGAGATGCAGGTTTGCCCCGCATATGAAAATCCTCCAGACGCGCAGCGGTCGGCTGCGTAGCTTAGATCGGCGTCACTATGCACTATGACGCCAGCGTTCCCTCCCAATTCCAGTACAACCTTTTTCTTTCCCGCCCGACGCTTTATATCCCAGCCAACCGCGGCACTTCCGGTAAAGCTGATCATTTTGAGGCGATCATCCGTAACCAGCAGCGATGCATCTTCGTTGGAAAGCGGAAGCACGTTCAAAGCGCCATCCGGCCATCCGGCCTGCTGAATCGTCTCAGCCAAAAGCAGCGCGCTCAGCGGAGTTTGCGGCGCCGGCTTGAGAACCATGCTGCAACCGCTCGCGATTGCCGGAGCAACTTTGTGCGCCACTAAATTAAGCGGAAAATTAAACGGCGTGATCCCCGCAACCGGACCTAACGGAAAACGCCGGACAATGCCCCAACGTCCCGCAGTAGATTCCCGCCAATCCAGCGGAAGATACTCGCCGTAAATTCGAGTGCTCTCCTCCGCCGCAACCGTGAACGTAAAAATTGATCGCTCCACTTCCGACCGCGCGGCCTTGATCGGCTTTCCCGCTTCCTGAGCGATGGTGTGTGCAAATTCTTCCTTCCGGGCGGTGATCGCCTCGGCCACTCGCCGGAGAACGCGCTGCCGCTCAAACGCAGGCAGTCGGCGCGTGGTCCCAAAGGCCTTTACTGCTGCCGCGATTGCAGCCTCCGCGTGCTCACGCATGCCTTGAAAAACGCGCCCAACAATGCTGCCATCATAGGGCGATCGAATCTCAACCGCGTCCAATGATTCGATCCATTTTCCGTCCAACAAAAATCCTTGCGTGCTAACCGGAGCCTCTACCAGATGCGCCATTTGACTACCAACCTCCGATAAAACTTCAAAGCAACTTCAAATTATAGGCTTCTTACAGCACCGTAATTGGACGGAACTTCGACGATAATGTTTGGACGATTGCTCGGAGATTACATTGCAAAAATCCATCGCAGAGGCTGGGAAACTATTACGGGATCGGAAACTGTCTTCCGTCGAACTCACGCAAGACTGCCTTGCCCGGATCGAAAAGTTAAATCCCAAGCTGAACGGTTTCATCACCGTCACCGCCGACTCCGCACTCGCACAAGCTCGCCAAGCAGATATAG
>DASYGR010000364.1:0-12800 GCA_035999525.1 Terriglobales bacterium | reverse complement strand
ACCAGAGACTTCATAGCAGCTCCCCCGCATACCGAGCGGTATCTGAGTAGCGCTTTAGGAAAACGTTTGCTTACCCGGCTTAACTCGGTCGCAACTCCAGGTCGCGAAACGCCCGAAACAGTAACCTCTTTGCCAGAGCCTGTCAATAAGATTAATACTGTACGGCGTAAACGTTACCGCTCAGCTTCACAGGTTTATCTTCGGTCGAAACACACTGAATCGTCACGGGTGTGTTTGGTTCCATCCGGCTGTGGCGGATTTCTCCGACCGCCCACGACAGACCACTCCAAATCACTTTGTCGTAATTAATTTCTACCGGCAGTTCGTGTCCGCCTTGCCAGGCGCGGAGTAAGAACACTTTTCCCATATTTGTGCCGTGTGGCGGACCGCCCTTCCAACTCCGCATAATGCTGCCATCGGTCGAGCGCTGTTGCATCACGATTCGCAGATCACCTGATTTAGGGACGGCGACTGCGGCTTCAATCGTATTCTTGCCTTTGGCAGCAAAGTCAGCGGCGACCGGTTCGATTGAGCGTGGAATCTGAACATCTTCCTGAATACCGAGATCGTATTCTGCGCTTGCATACTTCCCGTAGCCAACAAGCGCCATTTGTCCAGGTCCAAGCTTCATCCTGTCGCCCGTAAGTAGCGGCACAAATCCAGCATCCCGAAACAATATGCGCCCCGAAACGTTTGCCTTTTGCATCTTCGACAGCAACGGCATGTCAATTTCCGCAACGCTTTGCTCCGGATTCACCACGGCGTAAACCGAACCATCCGAATCGAGAGAGCCGAAACCGTAGGGTTGTACATCGCCCGGGATACCACCAAATGTCTTGGTGCGACCCATGCTTTCGAGCGAAAGGTAGAGTGACTGCGCCTTGGTAAACCAGCGGGCATCGTCATCGCTCAGAAATTCAAGATTGCCATGCACTGTGTTTACCCATCCGCCGCGCGCCATCATAAGGATCAGCGCACCTTTCCAGGCGTGAGTCTTGCGATAGTAGATCGTGCCTGTGTTCCCCAGCATGAAGCCAGTCGAATCAATGCACTCGAGCGGCATTCCGCTCTGTTCGTAGCGGCGCACCATGTGGTCGCTGTATATGTCCATCGAGCGCCAGAAGTTCATCTCCGGTACATCGGAGGCCCGAGGGTCTCCTGAATATAGAGAATCGAAAACTTCAAGCCATTGCAGATCAACCGGATTGTGAAAAGGAAACGGCCCCGCCGTGGATTCAACATCGCCTCCGAAACCATTGAAAGCGACTAGCACGATATCGGGATTCCGTTGGCGAAATTTCTTTAAGGCTTCGCGGAAAGCCACGGCATTGCGCGCGTGAATTTCGTCCTGGGTCAGCTTCTTCGCCGTCTCCGGAGTGGCAGCGCCGAAGTCCACGAAATCGAACTTGTACATTCGAATGCCGCGGTCGTACCAATACTGAAGGGTATCCATAAAATTCTGCAGGAACCCACCCTCAAAAAACGACATCGACCCTTTTTTCTCGCTCAGCGAGTCTTGCCACTCCGGAGCGGCATTGATTTTGACCAGAGTGTTAGTGCTGAACCAAAGCCCCGGTAAGATGCCGTTGTCGCGACATTTCTTGATCCATGCATCTGGTCCATTCGGCCAATTCGGCTTCCGCCATGTGCGGTAGCCGCCGTCTGGATCGAACCAGAAAGCATCCATCATGTAGTAGTCGAAACGAACACCGAACTTGCGCAAACGCAGAATTTCGTCCAGCTCTTTCGTAGCGAGCGCTTCGGTTAGCGGAATGTTGTCTGACAATTCGTCGTAAGCCGACCAGTCGTTATAAACAAAGATCGGATCCCGCAGCAGCGGCGTACCTAGTTTGCTGGGCGACCACGTCGGTCGAACCGAAGAGCTTGGTGATTGACCTGGATTTCGTGCTGCTGCTCCGAGTATCCCAGCAAACAGTAGAGTGCAGAGCAGGAGGGAAACACTTCGAATACGCATGATAAAAATCTCCCACGGAGATATAGCACGGTGCCGGCCTGAACGCCTGAGTTCAATTATCAAATCAACAGATCATTTAACTCCATGCATGTCGAGAATAATCTCGGGGCCGTCGTGAAATCAGATACAGACTCAACCTCGGCTTCGTAAAGTTATGCAAAGATTGCGGGAATTCTGATTTATTTCGCAACTTTCGGTCCATAATTCCATCATGGATGTGACAGCGCAGACATGACAGATTTAGGTATGACAGATCTGGACATGACAGATCGCTTTCTAAAAGGAGACTTCGATGATCAAACGATTCATGCTTGTTCTTATTACCGCCGGACTTATCTCGATTGCGGCGGCCCAGGATACTCCGGCGCCGCCCGCCGATCAGCAATCTCCGCCGGCCGCGGAGAACGGCCACATGCGGCATGGTCCGCCCGATCCCGCCCAACGCACTCAGGAACTGACAAAGAAGCTCAACCTCAACGCCGACCAGCAAAATAAAGTGCAGGCCGCGCTGGAGTCCGAGCGCTCTCAGATGGACACCGTGCGCCAGGATAGTTCTCTTTCTCCACAGGACCGCCGTGCCAAGATGATGGACTTGCATAAGGGCACGGATGCGCAGATTCGTGAGATTCTCGACCCGGCCCAACAAACGAAATGGGACGAAATGCAGGCCAAGCGACAACAATGGATGCAAAACCGGCGTCAGGGACCGCCCAATGACGGCACTGGTGCCGGCCAGCAGGGGACCACGCCTCCTCAGCAATAAGCAATAACGGTGTGGAAGGCAGACCGTCGCCCTATGGCGGGAACACGAGACCCCTTCATGGTCCGTGTTCCCTGCCCCGCCGGTCCGCTTCTAAAGCGCAGATCATTACGGCAATAATTGGGATATGCAAAAGATTGCAGCCGACTTCGCCCACAGTCGGGACAGTTACTCGAAACACATTCATTCTGTTGGACAAATCGACACAAACAAGTTATAAGGTGATGGCCCGAAACCAGCGTCTGAAGCCGTGTTCATGCAAGTTCACCGGCCCCGGCATCTAACGTATGGGCACTGAAGGATCTGCTAGTGTGGGACTCCTCGCTGTGAAATAGGCTATCGCTGACGATTCGACACAAGGCCTCCTCTAAGCGAGTATTCTACGAATGAGTTTTCTATGGACCAACGATTCAGTCTCGATCGGACCTCGTTTGAGCGGTTCCTCGCAACTGCGTCGCTATTGCAGCAACTTCAAAAACGAGCAATTTCACTAAGCTCTCATGTAGAGGATCTGGCACCGCAACTCACGGAACTGAGTGACACCCAGCAGGCCATCCAGGCTGGCATCCTTTCAGTGGATGCCGCCTTGCTTCGCATTTCTGCGCTTGCCCTAAGACTGATTCCGGCCCAGGGTGCTGGCGTGTGGGTATTCTCAGGTGATGCGCTTCTCTACCGCGCTGGCGCCGGGACGGCGTCCAACGACGAAAATTTGCGCAACGCTATTTCACCAAGTCTCGCTAACGGCAATCGGCCCACCGATGGCCGTCAGGGCGATAACGAAGTCCTCCATTCCCCATTAGTCGGGTCTCTCTTGCTAGCTCCAATTTATCAAGGACAGAAGATCGCCGGTGGATTTGCAGTCTTCTCGGAGAATACAGACTGCTTCAACGATCGGGATGCAGCCAGCACACGTTTGCTGAGCGGCTTGGCCGCTCAGGCATTGGATAAAGCGGCAAACGCTAGATTCAAGCAAACCGTGACTCTGGAACGCGAAGCCGTGCTTCACGTGATTGGAGCACTCGTTCCCAGTCTAAAAGACCTGGTTGAAACAAAACCGTATTCCGAACTGGCAGCAGCTCGCGGCGTTGATTCTGCGGTCCGCGAAATTAGGAGTGCTTCGGCTCGGAGTGCTTGGGGTTCTGATCTTTTGATTCCAGATCATGACTCCCAAATCGAGGTTAAAACGGAGCAAGTTCAGGATTCAGTGTCGGTTCTCCAAACTCACGGAACCGGCGCGTCCACTAAGGAAGACTCAAACCCGCCGCTCATGGAACGGGTAACGCTCGGATTGTCAGTCCCCTGCTTCGAGGAATGGGCCAAGGCTGCCGGCGTATCGGATCTTGAAGTCATATCGCGACCCAAACAGGTCGCGTCGCTTCCAAAAGTGGAATCCGCGCCCGTGAGAGATGCCGCGCACGTTCCCGCCAGCAAAGTGGACGAATTAACCCGTTTCGCCGCAGAAATCCTCGAGGCTGCGAAACATCTCAGAAACCGCATCTCTGCACTGCACCTACAAGCCAGCATCGTTTCCTGGTTCCAGTTATGCAGGGCCTCGTCTACTCGGATGGCAAGTTTTACGGCTGCGTCACTGAACAGCCTCGTAGCGCGTGCGTCAAAAATAACAACTCTCCCGGTCAGATCAATCCCAACAAAACGCTTCGTCACCGTCACCGCACTCGTAATCGTGTTAACGACTTTGACCGTGAAAATAGTTGTCTCACAGTTTCGCCATAGGAGCGCCAAAACGGCAACACCCGCATCCCACGTTGATCATGTAAATGTAAAAACGGAGAAGACTCTTATTGCTGATGGAAGTCATAAGAGGGTGACCGACAACGCAACTTCGGCCGCTCTGGGAGATTTGAGCCGCTTCGAGATTCCTGGATTGCTGCGTCAAGCGCGCTACGGAGACGATTCGGCCACCTTTCTGGTCGGCATGGCGTATGAAACCGGACGGGGTGTCCCGCAAAGCTGCGAGAAAGCGGCACATTGGGTTAAGGAAGCAGCCACCGCCGGAGACGCCGCTGCTGAATACAACCTGAGCCTGCGCTACCGGGATGGTGACGGGCTGCCAGCCGATTCGGAGCAATCCCAGAAATGGCTTCAGAAAGCAGCCGCGCAAAACTATCCACAAGCCCTGACGACCGCTGGGATCCAAACTGAGCAAGCGGGCGCCGCATCATCACAACCATAGGCCAGCAAGCGCCGCATAGTTCGACTCGATGGCATCCCCACAAAAGTTCTCACAAAATTGCACAGCATTGACGCCTCAAATAAGCTAGCTTTACAGCAGGAGTTTTCGCGAGAAACGCGACGTCAGTACGGCTGGTACCGATTCGTGAAACAAGCTGGAAATCCACGCGTGGCCAGCATGAGGATGCCGGCATGAGGGCAGATGAGTATAAAGGTTGCGCTGAATCACCGGACGCAATACCGCTACGACAAGGCGGTATCACTCGGTCCGCACCTTATCCAGTTGCGTCCTTCGCCACATTGTCGAACGCCTATTCTCAGCTACTCTCTTAACGTTGCCCCCGCAAAGCACTTTCTGAACTGGCAGCTCGACCCCTACAACAATCATGTGGCACGCGTTCTTTTTCCGGACAAGGCGAACGAGTTTCTGATTGATGTGGACTTGGTCGCGGAGCTATGTCCTTTCAATCCATTCGATTTTTTTCTGGAACCCGGTGTTACAGATTATCCCTTCGAGTACGAACCCCTGCTGGCCAGGGATCTCGATCCCTATCTCTTACTCGATCCGGTTGGCCCACTGCTTCGGACTTTTCTTGCGAACGTTTCCAGAGAGAAACATGGAACCATCAGCTTTTTAGTCGAATTGAACCGCAGGGTACGGGACGAAATTAATTACGTGACTCGGCTCGACCCCGGCGTCCAGACATGCGAGCAAACTCTGGAGAAGCGTTCCGGATCGTGCCGCGATTCTTCGTGGCTGCTCGTACAGATTCTCCGAAATTTGGGGATCGCGGCGCGCTTCGTCTCCGGATACTTGATTCAGATTGCCGACGAAACGGCGACGGGAGATGGAATTATCACCGCCGACTCCGCGGATTTCCACGCCTGGGCGGAAGCATTTTTACCCGGCGCGGGTTGGATTGGGATGGATCCGACTTCGGGTCTTTTTGCTGGTGAGGGCCATATCCCGCTGGTTTGCACCCCGAACGCTTCGAAGGCCGCGCCCATCGAAGGCACGGTCGAGCCGGCCAAAGTTGATCTTGAATATTCCATTTCCATTCGTCGTCTTGGTGATCCGCAAAGCGCGCCTAAGCTTGCCGCCGAGAGAGATTGGGCTCTCGTTGAAAAGCTTGCGCATAAGGTTGACGCGGACCTGGAGGCTCAAAGTGTCCGGCTGACCATGGGTGGCGAACCGACTTTTGTTGGCATTGACGAACCGGAAAGCACGCAATGGAACATTGACGCCCTCGGGCCAATGAAGAGGACTCACGGTTTGGCGCTCATTCGGTCCCTCCGCGAGAAGATGGCTCCCGGCGGTCTGCTTCATTACGGACAAGGCAAATGGTATCCCGGTGAGCCGCTACCGCGTTGGTCATTGACCTGCGCATGGCGCGCCGACGGCATTCCTGTCTGGGAGAATATCGAGCTCATTGCTCGCGAAGAGGAGACGCATAACTTCGGTACCGAAGATGCCTTGAACTTTATGAACGCGCTCACTCGTCGTCTTGGAGTGAGCATAGAAAATGTGCTGCCTGCATTCGATGGCGAGTCGAATCAACCAACCGGATATATCCTGCCGATTCGGCGACGCCAAGCGGGAGACCAGCTGTATTGGTCGAGTCAGTTTTGGTTTCCCCGTCCGGAACGTCTGCTGCTCTCGTCAGGAGATTCTCCAATCGGCTATCGCATACCGACCGAGTCGATGCCGTGGGTTGCTCCCGACGAACTTGAATACGAATACGAGCCTGCGCCATTCGAGGATCGGGTAAGGCTTCCTTCACGCCAAATCCGGCGACTAGACCTCTTTGATAAGAATCCCGCGTCCGATCCGTTACCCGCTCTCTCGAGCACCGCGGAAACCGCGAAGGAGTTAATCCGCCCGTCGCTCTGCGTGCAGACACGAGAAGGCCGCCTGCATGTGTTTCTGCCTTATGTGTCCAAGCTTGCTGACTATCTCGATCTGATCGCCGCGGTCGAGGATACATGCGAGTATCTGCACACGCCGGTTTGGCTGGAGGGCTATCCTCCGCCTTCCGATCCGCGTTTGCGCTCATTCAGCATCACTCCTGATCCCGGCGTTCTGGAAGTGAATCTTCCGCCAGCGAGCAATTGGGATGAACTCGAGCAATTCAACACATTGCTCTTCAAAGAAGCGCGCCGTAATCGCCTTACTGCCGAAAAGTTTGGCTACGATGGCAGCCATCTCGCGACTGGCGGGGGCAGCCACATCGTGGCCGGCGGAGCAACTGCATTAGACAGCCCATTCCTGCGCCGTCCCGATCTGCTGCGCAGCGTACTCACGTTCTGGCAAAACCATCCCTCATTGTCGTATCTTTTTTCTGGGATGTATGTTGGCCCGACTAGCCAGTCGCCACGCCTGGATGAGGCGCGCATGGACGCTTTATATGAACTGGACGTCGCCTTTGGCAATCTCCCTTCCCGCAACTGCGCGCCACATCTCGTGGATGGATTGTTCCGCGATCTCCTGGTTGATGTCACCGGGAATTCGCATCGCGCCGAGTTCTGCATTGACAAGCTTTATCCCCCTGAGGGTCGCGGCTTGCGCCTTGGTTTACTCGAATTGCGCGCCTTCGAAATGGCTCCGCATGGCAGAATGGTTCTGCTGGAAATGTTATTGGTCCGCGCCTTGATTTGCATGTTTTGGAAAAACCCCTTTGAAGGCAACCTGGTCCGCTGGGGCACAGCGCTTCATGATCGTTTTATGCTGCCCGAATTTGTCAGGCGCGATTTTGCCGGCGTGCTCGCCGAGTTACGCCAGTCCGGGTATGCCTTCGAGGACAGCTGGTTTGCTTCACACTTTGAGTTTCGCTTTCCAAAAATCGGATCAATCGCGGTGGACGGCGTCGAACTCGAACTCCGTCACGCTCTCGAACCGTGGAACGTTCTCGCCGAGGAAACCACTTCCGGAGGAACAGTTCGCATCGTGGACTCATCGCTCGAGCGGATACAAGTGAAGCTATCTGGATTCACCGACGTTTCCCGCTACGCGGTTGCATGCAATGGCCGCACAGTGCCGCTCCATCCTACTGGCGAAACTGGAGAAGCCGTGGCTGGTGTCCGGTATCGCGCCCGCCGTCTCTCGGATACATTACATCCCGCAATTCCTGTGCATGCGCCGCTGGTCTTTGACATTTTTGATCGCTGGAAAAAACGTTCGATTGGCCGATGCACTTATCATGTGGGACGGCCAGACGGCCACCCATATACAAGCCGGCCGGTGGACGGAACGGAAGCGGAGCGCCGCCGTTCAGAGCGCTTTCAGAAATCGTTTCAGGAATCCGGCGACAAGCTCTGTTCGATAATGCCACCCGAAGAAGCCACGAACCCGAACTTCCCCATGACCCTGGATCTCCGGTTACCATCCGCCAGCCACCATCCCAAAGTCGCGAACGCGGAATTGGCGTCATGACATTGGATTTACAGGAGTCTCCGTCTCATTTCGCGGATGCTTACGACGAGTTGTCAGCCGACGGTGTGACCCCTCGCCCGCACTGGGCGCACCTGATGGAATCGCTGCGGGATATCGGCCCCGAAGAGTTGGCGCGACGCTGGAACCGCGCCGAGCGGCGCATTCGCGAGAACGGAATTACCTACAACGTCTACAGCGATGCGCTCGGGGCACACCGCGACTGGAAGATTGACATCGTTCCACTCCTGATTCCCGCAGACGAGTGGCGCTCCATCGAAGCTGGCATCATTCAGCGCGCACAGTTGTTGAGTTTACTTCTTGAAGATCTCTACGGACAGCAAGAACTGCTGACACATGGCCACTTTCCCGCCGCGTTACTCTACGGCAACCCCGCATTCCTTCGGCCGCTGGTAGGCGTTCACGTTCCGCCGCAAAGTTATCTGCACATGCTCGCCGTTGATCTTGCGCGTTCGCCGGACGGCCAGTGGTGGGTGCTCTCCGATCGCGCACAAGCGCCTTCCGGCAGCGGCTATGCGCTGGAAAATCGCACGATCGTCGCCGATGTTCTTCCCGATCTCTTTCGTACCTCGAACGTATTGCGTCTGGCTCCATTCTTCCGCGCACAACGCGAATCGCTCACCAAGCTTACCGAGCGCGACAATCCGCGAATCGTTTTGCTCACTCCCGGGCCCTATAACGAGACCTACTTCGAACACTCGTACATCGCACGATACCTGGGATTCACGCTGGTCCAGGGCGCTGACCTGACAGTACGCAACCGCCGCGTATATCTGAAAACAGTTGACGGACTTGAGAAAGTGGATGTGATTTTGCGCCGCGTGGACGACAGTTTCTGCGATCCCCTCGAACTGCGAGGCGACTCCGTTCTCGGTGTGCCCGGTCTCGTCGACGCTGTCGTCGCCGGAAATGTGAAAGTCGCCAACGCGCTCGGAAGCGGCTTGATTGAGACCGCCGCGATCATGCCGTTTTTGCCCGGACTCTCTACTCACTTGCTCGGCGAGAAGCTCAAGCTTCCATCCGTGGCAACCTGGTGGTGCGGGCAAGATTACGCCCTGGATTGGGTGCTCAACAATCTTGATTCCGTGGTGGTGAAGCCGGCATTTCCATCGCGAGGAATGGAACCCGTCTTCGGCGCAGAAATTCCACAAGCGGAAAAGGTCAAATTCGTCGAGCAATTGCGCGCCCGTCCGCAAGAGTATGTAGCGCAGGAGCAGGTCGCCTTATCCACCGCGCCGGTCTGGGATCAGGGATGCCTCAACTCACGCAGCCTCGTGCTGCGCACCTACGTGCTCAACACCGGTACCGGTTGGATGGCCTTTCCCGGTGGGCTGGTAAGAGTGGCCGAAGCGGAGGGTTCGGTCGTCTCGATGCAGCGCGGCGGCCACAGCAAAGACACATGGGTTCTGTGGGACGGCCCCATAGATACCTTCAGCATGCTGCGCCCCCGCAATGAACCTGTCGAGTTGCGCCGGGTTCCGCGAGTGGTTCCCAGCAGCGTAGCCGACAATGTTTTCTGGTTAGGGAGATATGCCGAGCGGGCTCAGAACCTGGCGCGGATTCTGCGCACAATGATTCCTCGCGTGCGGCTCACTGAAGACCCGGAACTCGCATGCCTTATCCGCTTGCACGGCTGCCTCGAATCCCGCTACAGCAAGTTGCCCAAGGCCAAACTCAGGAAGCCGACTTCCGTTGAACTCGAACATGAAATGACTTCTATGCTCACCGATTCCAAGCGGCCCGACAGTCTGGCGCACACTCTCGCCGAGGTATACCGGATCGGCGACAATGTTCGCGAGCGCTTGTCCGCGGACATGATGTCCCTCATCGGCCAGCTGCGAGACTTCATTCAACTTGAGCCAAAAACACATTTTCTCGAGTATCCGGCGATCCTTACCGATTGCCTGGAACTGCTTTCCGCATTCTCCGGACTGGAGCGCGAAAACATTAATCGCGGATTAGGTTGGTTGTTCATGACCATCGGAAGGCGTCTCGAACGCGCGATTTATTTGACGAGACAACTGCGCGAGATCACCACGCCTCTCGCAGAGCAGGACTGGCCGCTTTTGGAATGTCTGCTTGAAGTCGCGGACAGCTCGATGACCTATCGCGCGCGCTACTACACAACCTTGCAACCGCTGGCAGTGCTGGATGTGCTGATGGCCGACGAGACGAATCCCCGGTCCTTGGACTTTCAACTCAGTCATCTCGCCGATCTCTATCAAAAGCTTCCCCGGCATGTGCGGGACGATTTGCATGCGATGCGCGATGCGCTGGCACTTCTGCGAAGTTTCGATTTGCGAGACTTAAAATATCCGTTGCCGGGGGACTCAGCGGAGGGGAACGGTTCCGATGGATTGTCCAAACTTGAACGCTTTCTTCGGGAATTGGAACAGTTGCTGCCTTCCTGGTCGAATAACTTATCCAGCCGATACTTTAGCCACGCCCGCACCTTGCCGATCAGCATAGGCCAATAAATTTACATAAATGATTTATAGAATCGTTCATCGAACCACTTACAAATACAAATATCCCGTCTCAGTCGGAAACCACGTCGCGTGTCTGAAACCGCGCTCTCTACCGCATCACCAGTCGGCGCGGAGCGAACTGCGCATCCAGCCTCGCCCGGCAACTCGCACCGAGCGAGTGGATTTTTTCGGAAACCGCCTGTGCTTTTTTACCGTTCAAGAGCCGCACAAGGAATTAGTAGTAGAAGCGCGCAGCGAAGTAACAATAGACGGGAACGGGACGCCGTGGCTTCAGCAGGCGCTCCCTTGGGAAGCGGTTGCCAAAGCGCTTCCGGAAGATGACAGTCCAGCCGGCCTTGAGGCTTATCAGTTTGGATTTGAGTCGCCGCGCATTCGAGTCCAGCCGGAGTTCGCCGCATACGCGCTTCAATCGTTCACGCCCCGGCGTCCGATGCAGGAGGCGCTCCTCGACCTTACTGCCCGCATCCACAAAGATTTTCGTTTCGATTCGAAAGCAACCAATGTCCGCACGCCCACCGAAGAGGTCTTTAAGAAACGGCGCGGCGTATGTCAGGATTTCGCACACCTGCAAATCGCGTGCCTGCGTTCGCTGAATCTGGCGGCCCGTTACGTAAGCGGATATCTTCGAACCTATCCGCCTCCGGGGAAACCGAGATTGATCGGTGCCGATGTATCGCACGCGTGGGTCTCTGCTTATTGTCCGGGAATCGGCTGGCTTGATATGGATCCCACCAACAACGTTGTCCCCACAGATGGTCATGTGACGCTGGCATGGGGCCGCGACTACGGGGATGTAAGTCCTCTTCGCGGATTAATTCTAGGCGGCGGCGCTCACACGCTGAAAGTCGCGGTTGATATGGAGCCGATCGGGTAATTATTGGTGAAACTTTCGCGGTCTCCGGGGCTTTGAAAGGGCGGGCTTTTTAAGCCCCGCCGATCACTATGTCATCGAACTTTAAGGCGCGCCTGAAGGCACGCCCTTTCAAGGTCCGATCCGCTCTTGCGCCTAAGCGACAATTCCTTCAATTGGTTTATTTACCACCAAACTCACCGGCTTCTCCGCCACAACTTCGTCGCTCACGACATGAAAGCTAGTCAGCCGCGCACTCCCAAACGAAGTTGTGATCGCGACGTCCGCGGCATCGCGCCCCGTCGCCATTAACACTCGTCCGATACGGGGCTTGTTGTTACGGGCATCGAACGGCCACCACTTGCCGTCAAGATAAACCTCGAACCACGCACTGAAGTCCATCGGCAGAACCAAAGGAACCCCAATGTCCCCCATATATCCGGTCGCATAGCGGGCGGGAATGTTCAAGCATCGGCAAAACGTGATTGCCAGATGCTGAAAATCGCGGCACACGCCCTTGCGATCCGCATACACATCCAGTGCCGTCTTTGTCGAACATGCAAACGGATACCCGAATGTGACATTCGCATGCACCCAATCGCAAACCGCCTGAACCCGCGCCCATCCCGGCGGAAAACTGCCGAACAGATTTCCCGCAGTGTCCAAGAGGCGGTCAACTTCGCAATACCTCGACGCGAGCAGAAACCGCAGCACGTCCGGCGGCAAATCTTCCACCGGCATCTGGCTCGCGTGAAGATTTACAGCATCAGGTTCGCCCGAGTCTTCGATCAAGGTCGAGTTGTAGATTTGAAGCGGTCCGGCCGGAGCAAGAAAGCGGGAGCAGATATTTCCAAATGAATCTTCGTACTTGGTAATTGGCACGCTTGGCGTTAGCCGCGGCTCATCAGGCTCTCGCAAGTCTGCGCGCCGCGACGGGTGCACATGGATCAGGGCAACTATCGGGACTGGCGCAGGGATCTCGAACTGAATATCAAATCCTAAGCGAATCAACATAATTAAGGATGCCCGAGATTAAGAGGAACTAAATATGGCGTCCGGGCGAAGCAAAATAAACCATATTATGG
>DASYGR010000355.1:0-15160 GCA_035999525.1 Terriglobales bacterium | reverse complement strand
TCTGTGCCTTCGGGTTAGCGATACAGACTCCGACGAGGACGTCCGCCCCGCGTGTGCTCGGATGGAATGGGTTGCCTCAGTGCCGTGCCACCCACAACAGCAATCCGAATACGGCGATCGGAATCAGAAACAGCATCAAGTAAAACAATATTTTCCGGCTGTAAGGCTCGCGGCGTGTTTTCCAGTCCCGCAGTTCCGGACGCTCTGCTACTCCTACCTGGTCTTGATGCTCCAGATCCAGAATCATTTCTTTAGCGGTCCCATAGCGTTTGGCGGGTTCGCGCTCGAGGGTCCGATAGATGATCTCCTGTAGCGCGGGCGAAATGCTGGGATCAATCTCTCGCGGCGGAACCGGATTATTCAACAACCGGTCATTCATGATGAGAAAGGCATTCGATCCGGTGAAAGGCACTTTGCCGGTCAGCATTTCATAGAGCATCACTCCCAGCGCGAAGATGTCGCTGCGGGCATCGCCCCGCTTGCCTTTCACTTGCTCCGGAGAAATGTAATCCGGCGTGCCCATGGTCTGTGAAAACTTCGCGAAAGTGAGTCTCCTCGCGGCAACATCAGCGGCGATACCGAAATCAATCAGCTTGATGTTGTCGTTGGCGTCAATCATGATGTTTTCCGGTTTGAGATCGCGGTGAACAATTCCATGCGAATGAATGTAGTCGAGAGCGTTTGCAATCCCGATCACAATCCGAGTTGCGCGTTCCGGCGGAAGCTTCTTCTGTTCGTTCATCAATTGACGTAACAGGCGGCCGTCCACCCATTCCATCACCATGTAAACCTGAGATTGTCCGTTTTGTGGGAGCACCTTCATTACGCCGGGATGATCGAGTTTCCTGCCAATGTCTCCCTCGCGATGAAAGCGGTCGAAGAAAACGGGATCGCCTTCCATCTCCGGATGTGGAACTTTGATTGCGACGGGAAGTCCGGTGCGCAGGTCGGTCGCGCGGAAGATTGAGGCCATGCCGCTACGGGCCGCGACTCCCTCTATGCGGTATTCATCGAGTTTGTCGCCAGCGTGAAATGAGGACATGTGTCCGGGAGACGGAGTCTACCGTTTCAGAATACCTACAATCCTCATAATGAAAGCATAAAAAGTTTGTAAAGAGGGGGAAGGGTTTGCTTAATTAACAAAATGCTCTGTCATCCCGGCCGAACCAGTCCATTTGCGGCTTGAATGGTACTCTCGTGCGAGGCCACCTATCTCCTGTGTTTCAATGGATTCGAAGGCCAAATGTCCGGTGGTCCAACTGGCAGACTAATTCCCCGCCATTTCCCAAATCCCCGAAAACTTGTCAATAGGCAGAAATCACACGACAGTATCTAACTGACGAAAAACAATGGAAATATATTTCTCTGAACCGTGGCGCATTTACTCCCCGCAACTTGGTATAATTAAAGTATAGCTTAGAGAATTGAGCTAACAATTCAGCGGATCAGGCGCGGCCTCTCTCACGGGCCGCGCTTTTCTTTTGCCCTGCCCTTTTCGAACAAACATGCACATCTCTTGGGAGAAATGTGCCCGAGATAAACGAGGAACACACAAATGGATGAGTGTAAGCAATTTAGAACTCTCAAAGAACGGGGAGAATACGTCGAACTTCGGTTCATGGTCCAGGCCATCTTGCATGGATTCCAGGTTTCAAGGCCATGGGGCGATTCCTCCTCTTATGATGTTGGCCTTGAGTCCGGCTCTCGCATCCTGAGAGTCCAAGTGAAATCCACGGCTTACCGCATCGGTACGGGATACTTGTGCCAATTCGCTCGCAGGAAAGCCAGGTACTCCGTCGAACAGATAGAGTTCTTTGCCGCCTACGTTATCCCGGAAGACGTATGGTATTTGATTCCATCTCGAATTCTGCTCGGAGTGTCCGGGCAACAGGACGTAATGATCTGCCCCATGCAGCCACATAGAAAACCCTACTACAAATTCGAATGCTACCGGGAGGCGTGGGAGTTACTGCGCCGGGATTAAACCTTCAATGCGGGTGCCCCAGCCTCTCGCGTTCTTTGCGCGAAAGCTGGGTCTTTCAACGGAACTCACCGCAGCCGGTACGGCCTTCCCCGGTACATTCCCACGCGTTCGACGCTGCGAATTTGAATCAGCTGCACACTGATATTGTCCCCGCCATCTACCTGGTTCGCGGTAGCGACAAGCCTATGCGCGGCGGCTTCGAGGTCCGAGCTGTGGGTTACGATGGTCGCAATTTCGGATGGAGTAACCGCGCCATGAAGGCCGTCTGAACAAAGCACGAGCACATCTCCAACCAGCACTTGATGCTCGCTGATCTCGACGTTCACGAACATCTCGCCGCCGATGGACCTGCTGAGTACGTGTCGGGTTCGGGCTTCAGACGCCTCTACCGCGGACAGCAATCCCATGCGGGCTTGCTCGCCCGCAACCGTGTGGTCGCGGGTAAGAACGGTCGCATGCGCGCGCCGAATTAAATAGCAGCGCGAGTCACCAACATGCGCGACGCAGGCCCGATCGAAACGCAGAGCGCAGCCTGCGAAAGTTGTGGCCATGGCCGCTCTTCCGAGGTTGGACTTCATGCCTGCTTCGTAGACTTCCAGATTGGCAGCTTTCACCAATCGGGAAAGCAGCGCGGAGTGCGATTCTTCACCCGGCGCCTCGCGAAATCCTTTGAGCACGCTTTCGATCGTAGTTCGCGACGCGACCTCACCTTTGTCTTGGCCTCCCACTCCGTCTGCAAGCGCGAAAAGCCATCCATGGGAGCGCACGAGCATTGGTGTAGTGGGAACAAAGTGGCCGAGGTAGTCCTCGTTATGAGGACGGACCCTGCCGGTATCCGAGAGTTCGGCGAAATCAACGTCCAACGTAGGATGATTTACCAAATGATTCTGTCCAGCACTATCGGGGATTCGATGGCGGTAATTCATGTTACCAACAGACTTGCGTAGAGACAGCCGCCCCCAGTTGTCCCTAGTCGAACAGGGTTTGTACGCGAGCATGGCGAAAAGGCGGACGCATTTTACGCGCCCGCCCATCGCTTACTGCCTCAAAAAATCTTACGACGCGGCTTGAATCCGTCCCTCCACAAGCGTCGTACGGCCGCTTCTCTTAGTCATGCGGGTGAAGAAAATTCCACCGTAGATTGCCCAGACTAGAGCGACTCCCAATGCAAGCAGCGGCTCCATCTTCGTACCGTATCCCATGAACGGGCCGATCAAATAAAAGGCCATGCACGCGAGATTTGCGAGCAGACCAAATACTGGAATAATCAGATGCCGGACGACCTTGAACTTCGGGTGATTGTGATAGCAAACGATACAAGTGATGCAGCTCAGCATATACAAGAGGAAGGTTCCGAAGTTTGAAGCCAGCGTCGTCGTCAAAAACGTATTTGGCAACGCAGCCATTTTGTCGTGGGTGGTATAGCCGAAGCTAGACCAGAACCCGTGAGGTAGCGCTGCAATTGCGGAATCCGCAGGGGCAGAACCGTCTCCGAAGTAAACCAACACGGTGATGCAGCCCACGATTGCGGAAATGATCGCCAGGGTCCAGATGGCTTTATGGGGAGTGAGGTTTCTGGAATGAAGCGCACCCATGGAATCGGGCAACTCTTTATCCTTTCCCATGGCGTAAGTGACACGAGCTCCGGTATTAATACACGACAAAGTAGTCCCGATCAATGCCAGAAACACGGTCGCGGCTTCCACCAGCATGAAGATTCGTCCGTGCCCGGCTCCAAATAAGGCGTCGCCTACGACGATCATCATGTCTCCTATGGGCGCTGCCGACGCACTGGCAAAGCCCATTGGATAACCGCTATTGAGGAAGTAGTTCGCGGCGAAATACTCAAACAAATAACAGAAACAGCCTTGCACCAACAGCGAAGTGATAACCGCGATGGGCACATCGCGTTTGGCATTCTTGGCCTCACCCCCCATGGAGGTTACAGATTCGAATCCCACCAGAATCAGGATGGCAATTGTGGCTTGCACGAACATCCAGCCAAAATTATGTATGCTGACCACCGACTTGGCACTGGGATGCGAAACGAAAGCCCCGGTGGCATCTTTTTCAGGGTAGTCAATTTTAAAAGGAACTGCCTTTCCGGCTGCATCCACCGCGCACTGAGGCGTGCCGTCGGCTGCGCGGGTGATGGTATCGGTACTTACTCCGTTAACCATCGTTTTCGTGGTGGCGAACTCGCAACTGAAAGCCGCGCTGGTTTGCGGATCAAACTGGTACGCCGTGCTCCCCGGCGGATGATTGATGCGGAAACCCAGGGCCACAACGGTGAACACCAGTAGAGCGCTTATCTGGATCACATTGATGCCGATGTTAATCGAGGTTGAACCGTTTACGCCTCTGTGGGCGATGTAAGCGACCGCGAATGAGAAGAAAATCGCCACGGCCATCATGAACATTGGCCCGGGATTCGAGGCGCTCATGAAATTAGGCCAGATCGTACCGACAAGGTAGCCGGATATCACGCCGATAACGCCGACCATCACACCCGGGTAAATCCAGTAGTAAAGGTGCGAGCCCCATCCGACGATAAATTTAGCCAGGCGGGCATACGGCCACGCGGTTTCGTGATTGAGAAACGATTGTTCGGCGAAGTAATACGAACTGCCGGTGCCGGGATAAAGCTTGGCCATTTCCGCGTAACAAACGGCGGTTGCGAGACAGAGCAGGATCGCAAATAGAATACCGATCCACATGGAGGGCGCGGTTGCCCCTGCGGCTCCTTGTCCGGCAAAAGTCAACCATAGGAATGCGCCGGGCGCGATCAGCGCCATTGCATTCATTGTCAACCCCGTCAGGCCCAGGGTTTTTTGCATTTCTACTGGAGCATCGGCCATGTGACTTCTCCTTCGAAGTGGGATTCGGACGCCTTCGTCCGATTTCGATCTCAATCTTTTTCTTGCTCACTCGGATTCAGCTTGGGGGCTTTTTCGATCTGGCTCCCAAGGCTGTCCTGCATGCTGAACCAACCTTTACTTCCGATTGCGCAGTACTAAATGTGTGGATCAAGCCCAGCGTCGCCGTATTTTGTAACGGCGCACAGAATCTTCAGAACATGAAACCCGCTTCCAGCACGCCGCGGGGTTGGTTCGTGTTTAGACCAGAGGAACCGAAAACGTCGCCGGGCGTGGAACTCGTAGCGTGAACCACGGCAAAGTCTCCGCGAACAAAGAATCCGTCTTTAATGTAGGTTGGGGTGATGGTGAAGGCGAACGCGCCGCTACCCGGACCATACAGCAAGTTGATCGCGCCGTTCGAGACGCTCCCACTCGACTTGATGTATTCCGGCCGCACTGCCAACGATATTCCATGCTTGAAAGCGTACGTAGCCAGCAGTGCGCCTCCACTCGTCGAGGCGCCCTGAAATATTCCAATGCTCGCATTCGTAGGGACCTTGGTGTACTGGTAGTACGGATTGATCACCCAATGCCCCTTGGTGTAGGTGTAAATAATGTCGTAGATTTCCTCGTTATTTAGGAACAGTGGGGTTGCAAGAGTGTTCTTGGCGTACGCCCCAGCATTTCCGCCAGCAACGAACGACAAGCTATTTGCTGCATTGAAGGCGTAGGTCAGAGATCCCGTAAGCCATGTATAACGATTCGAATAAAACCCGTCGTTCCAGCTGAACGCTGCGGTGAGTTTCTTGTGGGTGTAATTGAGTTGGACGCCGCGATTGACGGCATTCTCCTGATTCCACAGAAGACCACGGTCAATATTCATGTTTTCAAAGCTGAACGTATACTCAGCTCCGATCAGCGTAGGCAGCGCGCCGATCTCTACGTTGAAATTTCCTTTGACCAGCTTGAGATAACCTTGCGGGAACGGGCCGTAGAAGTTTTTCGTTGTGTCTCCAGTCGAGAGAAAGGGAGTTCCCAAAGCTGGCAGGTTGTAAGCGCCACCTTGCAGGTAAAATTGCCACCAGCCAGTGGTCTTTTGGATAAAGATCTGGGCATTGCTGACGTCCCAATGCGAATCCGTATCGCCGAAAATGGCATTTCCTTCGCTCCAACCCATGCCGCTCAAAATGCCTGTAACCTCGAGTTTTCCAAACGGCCCTGCCGCAATCTCGTGAGGAATCGCCGTCGAGAGCGGTCCTGCCATGGAAGGCATGGGCAGGGGTGCTGGCGCAGCCGCTGCTGCCGCAGGCGGTGTCGCCGCGGCCGGCGCAGCCGGAGTGGACGTGTCAGCCGGAGGAGTAGCAGCCGGGGTTCCCTGAGGGCTAGGGTCTGAAGTCTGCGCGAAACAAGAGGCTGCCGCAAACGTAACCAATAAAACGGCAAGAAAACACGTCCGCCTGATGCGTAAGAGTAATCGCCTTTCATGGTGAAACGGTACGGCCGCCGTTTGTAAAGCACCTCTCGGGTCGTTCTTCAATGTGGCTCCTTGTTTTCGCGTTTTTTAATTCCTTCTATTTTCCCGGCTCGGACCACGCAACTAACTGCTTGCTATGCAGGTCTGCAGTGGCCCGCGAAGTGATCGGACTTTATTTGGTTTGGCAGGGAGCGTCCAATTGATTGTTTTTTTGACGGACATTAAAAATACTTTGGAAAGAAAAATCTATGGATCGCATAAGCAGAAGTGTTAACCGCTGAAAGCAAAGAGCCTGCTCCGTGGCTGGCGGGTCGAGCGGCGTGAATTTTGAATCGCGATGATTGGTTTTGTGAATGTCCGTTTGTTTTTTCCGGGCCGGACCTCAATTCGAGGTACATTGCCATCTCCGGCAAATTCAGTGTTCTAGACCAGGCCGTCACGGTCTTGCAGTAAATCAGGGCGTCGTAACAATGGGACTTCGGAATCACACTATTGATAATTGGTTACTGCCGATTACTATGGTGGTTCTATTCACCTTCGCGTCATTGCCCGCGTACCCGGCCATACCTATAATTAATTCACTCTGGTAAGGATTCTCTCTTTAGGTTGCAGGTAGGTAGCCGCTGAGGTGTGTTTCCCTCTGTTTTGTTACGGTTCGCATGCCAAAACACCTGCAACTCGCCCTGATGTCCATTGCTGCCATAGCGACCTTCCTTTCTTTCACGCCGCCGGTGCAGGCTCAGACCAGTCCGACGGAGGTCATTACTGCCACCACCGACGACAGTGGCCACAAGGTTTATGTGAACGATTCTGTTCCAGTCCCACCGAAAAGCGCGAGGACTCAGCCCTTCCGGCAGAGTTCCCTGGTCTTTTGGAGTGTGACCGGCCATCGTTGGAAGCCGGTTCCGGCGGCAAATGTCCGTTCAGCACGCTCTGCCGCCAACGAAGTAAAAATGATTCTGTCGCACCGCTCGTCCGATAGTCCGACGTTTCAGAGGCCTTCCGGGCAAGGTTTTACGCAGCCCGAAATTGATGCCGCCATTAATCAGGCGGCGCTTCAACACAATGTTGATCCGAATCTGGTCCGGGCCGTCATTAAGGTTGAATCCAACTTCAATCCCAATGCTGTTTCTTCAAAAGGGGCAATGGGACTTATGCAGTTGATGCCGCAGACTGCGCGTGAACTGAAGGTCACGAACCCGTTTGATCCGCAACAAAACGTGGATGCAGGGGTTCGTCAGTTGAAGCACCTGATGGAAAGTTACGGTGGCGACGTGAGCCTGACCCTCGCTGCATACAATGCGGGCGCGGGTGCAGTAGCGCGGAGCGCGGGCGTTCCAAATTTCCGTGAGACCCGTGATTACGTAAGCCGGATCACAAATCTTTATCACGGCGCGCCCGGGGCAATTACCCGCAACTTAAGGGTCCCGGCTTATTCACCGGTGACGGTTCAACGCGATGCAAGCGGCGTCCTTTATATGAGTAACACGGACTGAAGAAACGCATCTGAACAGTACGGTGATGGGTAGGTGCTAGAAGCGTTAATGATTTTGACGATTGCGACCCTATAAATTGAAGACTCCCCATTCAAGCCACCGTTGCCTGCCCGGCTATGCGGCCCTTCTGATTCTGCTGCTGTCGTTACCAGTTCGCGCCAATACTTATAAATCGGACGCATGGGCGCACGGTCAGTTTGCCATCGCGGAGCATAAGCGGGAAGAATTGAATAAGCTTCCGCCTGACCGCCAGACTCGTCGCGAGTATCAGGACGTCATTGAGTCCTATCGCCGGGTTTACTACGGATGCCCAACATCGTCCAAGGCGGACGCCAGCGTGTTTGCAGTTGCGGACGTGCTGACCGGCATGGGCGAGCACTTTGGCGAAACAAAAATCTTACATTCGGCCGTCGCACAGTATGAATTCTTGCGCCGCGAATATCCCGGCAGCAAGTACCGATTCGAGGCGCTTCTAAATATTGGCCGCATCTACGCGAATGATCTCGATAGCCCGGACCGGGCAAAGAGCGCTTTTGAAGAATTCGTAAGGAAATATCCGCGAAATCACTTTGCAGACGAGGCTCGTGCCGCCCTTACGAATCTGGCGGCACCTTCCGGAAAAATAAGCCGAGTCGTTGCCGAAGCTTCTAACAATTCTCGGGCGGAACTAACTCCTGCCCGAGCGAAAGACCTCCAACAAGTTGCAACTCAAACTGCAGTGCCGGAAGATACCGGCAAGCCTGCACACATTATCGCTATTCATCATTGGTCGAAAGATGGCTATACCAAAGTGGCGATTGATCTGGACCATCCGGTCTCCTACAAATCGCAACGCATTGAAAATCCCGATCGCGTTGTTTTCGATCTCGATGCCAACCTCGCGAGCAAGCTGATCGGCAAGACAGTTGACGTTGACGACGACCTGCTCAAGAAAATCCGCATGGCACAGTTCAAGCCCGACCGCGCTCGCATAGTGCTGGAAACCGGAGATCACTCTGACTTCAGTGCCTCCGTGGAGCCGCATCCGGCGCGTCTGCTGATTAGTCTGAAAGACAGCCGCATCCAAACCCAGGGACTTGAGAACAAAGATATTGAGAGCAGCGGGAATTTTTCGCGTGATGATAAAGACCGCCCGGGTTCGAGTCACGCATCTGGGGAAAGGGCAACAAATACGGAAAGATCCACGATGCCCCTGAAGCGAATCGTAGAAGCTGATGAGGATGACACCGTCGCCAAGCTGGATCCAATCACGCCGTTACCCCCCGAAATCCGGAAATCACCCTTGTCTTCTACACACGCCTCAATGAATCACCGCAAGTCACTCAAGGTAGACGTTCGAGAGGCCCAACCCACCGCAAGGGGCGACCGTTCCCTGATCCGCGCGCTAGGCTTGAAGATTGGGAAGATAGTGATTGATCCAGGGCATGGCGGTTACGATACCGGGACGATTGGTCCGAATTCCCTCGAAGAGAAAGACCTGGTGCTCGACGTGAGTCGCCGTCTAGGCAAGTTGCTTGAATCGAGATTAGGCGCGCAGGTTGTTTATACACGTAAAGACGACACCTTCGTTCCGCTGGAAACCCGCACTGCGATTGCGAATCAGGAGCAGGCAGACCTCTTCGTTTCGGTTCATGCCAACTCCAGCCATGACCCTGCCGCACGGGGCGTGGAGACCTATTATCTGAACTTCAGCTCTTCGCCGGACGCCCTCGAAGTTGCGGCCCGTGAAAATGCCGTGTCCGAAACTTCGATTCACGAGCTTCAGGACCTGGTGAAGCAGATCGCGCTGAAGGAAAAGATCGAAGAATCGCGTGAGTTCGCATCGGACGTTCAGGAGGAATTGCACAGCGGCTTGTCGATCAGGAATCCCGGATTGCGCGACCGCGGAGTCAAAAAGGCTCCTTTCATTGTGCTTATTGGCGCCAACATGCCATCCATCCTGGCTGAGATTTCCTTTGTCAGCAATCCGGGCGATGAGCGCAGGCTCGAGACTGCCGCTTACCGCCAGCGAATTGCCGAGTCCCTCTACCGCGGCATTTCGAAGTATGTCAATGGACTGAGCGGCGTTAAAGTCGCTAGCAGGATTGAGAAGACGACGGGACAGTAGATGGTGAGGAGTGCGCCTTCCATCTGACTAGCGCGACACGATCAAGGTGATTTCTTGCAACCGGGCCAAAGTGCTAGCAATAAGAGAGATATCCCGCTCGGCAAGGGGCGAGGTCTGAAGTACACTAGGAGTATGGCTACAGCAACGCCAAATCGGATAAGCGACGAAGAAATTCAAGCTAGGGCGAAAATGGCTAGTTTTATTGATCGCGTTATCGAGACGATTCAGTCAACCCGTCGGCCCAAGAGAAAAACACAAGAAAGCGATCCGGCTACTTCCTCCGCAAAGAATCCCGCAAAAGAGTAGCGTTCTTTTCGAATTCCGCAATTAGTTCTTTTTTTACTTCCGTGGATAGGTGGGCTCCGTACTTTCCCAGTAGACGCTTGAACGCCACAATGTCTCCTCTTTGCCCCGCTGCGTGAAATTCCTCGACAATTTCCTTGACTAACTTTGGATCGCGCGAGGGAGGAGGCATCGCATCATATTTTTACCATGGTCCCCGTTCCACTTCCCCGGTCATTTTGTTGTGAATTTCGCAATTGGCAAGAACTTCCATCTCGACTTTTCAGCCTCATTCCGGTACAGCCCTCCGCTCCGACCATAATCAAGGAGGGTCAACGCAGAGACGGGCGTCTCCCGCAGGCCGGACGGGGGATGTCCGGAGCTCCATCCGCCCTGGAAACTTTAATTGCCCATCTGTAGTCTAATAAAGAAGGCATTTACGCGGTTTTCCATGAAAATTCTAAGGTTCTTTCTGCTCTTCGTTACAACCGCAATTTCCGCGTTTGCGCTCGCGGGTCCGCCCACTGCGGCGAATGTCAAGCCCACTTCCATCCTCCCGACAGAATTCAGCGGATGGAATCTTGTTGGCACCCTGCAAACCAGCAAAGATCCCGCCGTCGCCGATCCCGTTAATGCGGCCGTGCTAAAAGAATATGGCTTTACCAGTTTCATCTCCGCGGTCTATACACGCGACGACGGACGCAAACTAACCGTAAGGGCGGCACGCTTTCAGGACGCGAGCGGAGCCTATGGCGCCTTCACTTATTACAAAATCCCGCAAATGTTGCGGGAAAAGATTGGCGATCAGGGCGCCTCGTTCAATGAACGGGTTCTGTTCTATCGTGGTGACATCGTTATTGACGCCCAATTCGATAAGATTTCGGCAATGTCAGCGGCGGAGTTGCGTGACTTGTCGGCGGAACTTCCACCGCCCCCGGCCAATGCGGCCGGACTGCCGGGCCTTCCCGAATACCTTCCCGCGAAAGACTACATAAAGAACACGGCCAAATACATTGTGGGTCCATCGGCTCTCGAAAAGCTCGGTTCCCCGGTTAATTCCCAACTTGTGGATTTTAGTGCCGGAGCCGAGGTCGTTCTCGGCGATTACAGCACTCCCGACGGCCAGGCTCGCCTCGCTCTGATTTCTTATCCGACTCCGCAAATTGCCATGACGCATTTCAGTCGAATTGAGGATGCGAAACAGCAAACTGCTCAAGGACCTCCGGTGCTCGACCCGGCCACGATCTTCGATAAGCGCACCGGACCGATCCTCGTCGTGGTCAGCGGACCGATCTCAGCGAGCAATGCGAAGTCTATCCTTGCTTCTGTTAACTATGAGGCTGACGTCACGTGGAACAAGAACACATATTTTTCGCGCAGAGATGACCCTGGCAATTTGCTGGTGAACGTTATCTATCTCAGCGCGATTATCGGGGGATTTTCAATCGTGTCGGGCATCGCTTTCGGGGGTATTCGTATACTCGCTAAGCGCTTCTTCCCAGACAAATTGTTTGACCGCCCGGAGATGGAACTCATCTCTTTGCACCTCTCGGGAGACGGCTTGCCATCCAATGCGACGGACGTAAGTCCATCAATCAACGCCGTTTAGTTGAATAGACACCCCAAGAAGTCTCACATTGATGCAGTTGTCGGCGATGTTTACAGTTTTTGTAAGATATTGAAAATAAAGCTATTTATTTCCTAAAAATTCCTTGACACCCCCTTTATAGCCCCATAAGATTTCGCCAGAAAGTTTTGACGGTAATCCTCCGTTGGAACTATTCTCCCTTGAAAGAGAAGGTCGCCCATGTTGCCGGGCGGCCTTTTCGTTTTGTAACGAAACATTGTACCCACCCAATTCGTACTACCATGTGACGGTGGATTTTCAGGAGAACATATGTTTTGCGACTCATGTGGCAACGCGTTACAGGCAGGTCAGGGATTCTGTAGCCGATGTGGAAAGGAAGTAACTGGCCCGCATGGCGTCTCTTATCCGCGGCCCGGCCGCGTGCAGGAGCACATCCGGTTGCTTGGAATTCTCTGGCTGGCGCTTGCAGCTCTCGAAATCACGGGGGCATTCGTCTTGTTCATTGTCGCGAATACTATTTTTATTCGCATGTCCAGCGGAGATCCCCGCGCGAGTGCGTTCTTGCATCCCCTTCTTAGCTTCCTTGCAATCTTCATCGCGGTAAAAGCTGCAGCCGGGTTTCTCGCAGGTTGGGGCCTGTTGCAACGCGAACCGTGGGCACGCCTGCTGGCTCTCGTGCTGGCGTTCCTCGCGCTGTTCCATATTCCCTTCGGGACCGCCCTCGGAATCTACACCCTCTGGACGTTGTTGCCAGTTGAGTCCGAGCAGGAATATGAACAGCAAGCGCAACAAAGGACCGCGGCCTAACAAAAGAGATACCCCCGACCTTGTCTCTTCGCCCTTTGGACAAACAAGGACGGGGGTTTCATGGTGCTAGCTTCTTCAGTTCAGTAAGAGGGCGAAACCTCAGCCTTCGGCCTATTGGGCAGCGGGCGCCTTTTCCGCCGACTTCTTGTGCATCGGTCCGGCCATCCCCGCTTTTGATTTCCAGAAATCCGGATCGGCTTTTAACCATTCATCCCGCGGATAACTCATCCGCGGATTGAAGGCGAAGAGGTTAGTTTGAATGGATTCAATCCCTGAGGCCTCGAGTTCGCGCAGTTTTGCCATACCGTCTTCACCCAAAGCGGCTATGAACTGCTTGTGCTGATCAGATTCCTGGTCAATTTCCGAAGCGGACTTTAACGGAATGAACACCAAATAAGTGGAGCCAGAACCGAAAGTTTTTTCATAGGTCGCCCAGTGCGCACCAGGAACCTTGTCATAAGCTTCCTTCACCAGCTTTAGAGCGTCGTCCCAGTCCTTGTGATGCCCCGGGCGAATCTGATACTGGGAAATTTCGAAATAGCGCATGTGCGCAATATCAACAGAAGAACGTAGGCTATACTCGTCGCTAAACTTGAAGATGCCGGCGTCAGCATCACTTTGTAAATCGCCATCCGTCATGGAAGCACGGTCGAATGTAGCCGACAGCGCCGTATTCTTCGCGATCGCTTTATTATCCTTCTCCCACGCATCGAAAGAATCATATCCAAGCAAAAATAACGAGCGTGGCTTGCCGGACTGGGAATCCGCCGCGATGTAATGCGTAGGCCACTTGGCCTTGGCAAACGCATCAACGAACGCCCGTTCGCTCTTTTCGTGCACGGTTCCGGCGCGGCCTGGCTTCAGAAATTCCCGGTAAATAACCAGCACCTTCGGCGGCGGCATTGCTCCTTCAGAATTATCCTGCGCCGCAACGACACTCAAACCTCCAAACAGAAATACTGAACCCAACAGCAATCCCGTGAGTCTTTTCATGGTGGTAGGCTCCTAAGTTAAAGTAAGTTGGTTTTAATGGGAGAATGCAAGCCGCACTCCCCGAAACAGCGCGGAGAGTACCGTGACGGTACCCACAAAGTCAAGCGTGTCGCCAAATTTCTGGACCTACGAGAAGGGATGGCCCACGCTTGCGCCGTTGCAAGAGTGGGAGGCAAACTTCTCTAATTTGATAAACTGAAGAACGTCAACACAAAGCCGACGTAGCTCAGTTGGTAGAGCAGCCGATTCGTAATCGGCAGGTCACCAGTTCAACTCTGGTCGTCGGCTCCATTCCTCCTTTCCAATCCGCTCCCAGTCTTCGGAGCCGCAACAGCCAGAAATCCATCGCACTGCATTCGCGTCAGCACCCATGCTCAACCTACAGCTTTGCGGGTATTGTGGCACGAATCGTGACAGAGGATTATCAGTAAGCATTCAGCACTCAGCAATCAGCAACCGGTCTTTCTGCATGGCTCATTGTATTTCTCGACTTTTGCTGAATGCTGAGTGCTCTTCCTAAGGAGGTAATTATGCAAACACGCCTAAGCCCGGCACACCCAGAGAATGGCAACCTGAACTTCCAGCAAGTTGAAGAGCGCATCCGCACCCGCGCCCATGAAATATATGAGGAACGTGGCGAGGGAGGCGAGCACGCCTTAGATGACTGGTTGGAGGCAAAAGCTCAAGTGCTCGGCGTCGCCAAGAATCCAAAAGAAATGTAACAGCGGGTCACCGCGGTTAGTGTTGGCCGGAGGCTTGGCCTTTCTGCGCCGCTATCCAGGCCGTCACTCGAGTGTCCAGCACATCTAGCGGCATGGCGCCTCCGTCCAAGATTTCATCGTGGAAGGCGCGAATGTCATAGCGGCTGCCTAACTCCGCCTTATCCCGCGCCCGCAGCTTGAGGATCTCCAACTGTCCGAGCTTGTAAGCCAGGGCTTGCGCCGGCCACGCAATGTACCGGTCGGTTTCGGATTGAACATTCGGTTCGTCTTCCGAAGTGTGCTCATGGAAGTAGTCCACCATTTGCTGCCGCGTCCAATGCTTGTAATGGACACCCGTATCCACCACTAAGCGGACGGCTCGCAGCATCTCATCCGATAAACGGCCGTAATTAGAATAAGGGTCCTGGTAAAAGCCAATGTCTTTGCCGAGCTGTTCGGCATAGAGGGCCCAGCCCTCCTGGTAGGCACTGTAAAACGCCTGCTGGCGGAAAATAGGCAAGTCCGGTAGTGTCTGCGCGATGGCAATCTGCATATGGTGGCCCGGCACTCCTTCATGGTAGGCCGTGGACTCCGCGGAAATAAGCGTGCGATGTTGATAGTCGCCGGTGTCCACGTACACAATTCCGGGCCGGGAACCGTCTGGCGTGCCCTGGCTATATTCGGCAAATGCGGCATCCTTTTCCCGGTATTCCTGCACCGAACGCACTTCGAGTTTTGTCCTGGGCAACAATCCAAATAATTTAGGAAGCTCGGGCTCCATTTGCGCAATGTAATGCCGGAACGTGTCGAGTATCTGCTCACGCGATGTAGGAATCAGCTTGGGATTCGTCTTCAGTGAAGCCCGAAAGT
>DASYGR010000348.1:0-6945 GCA_035999525.1 Terriglobales bacterium | reverse complement strand
TTGTAGCCATGTAGGGACGAATAGCATGATGTTCGGGACATACTGTCTTTTAATTACTACAGGGCGTTTTGAGCGCAACGTTTCGATCTTTTGGACTATTGAGCAGAAGTACAAAAAAGCGTAGCGGGCATCAAGGGTGCTACTGAAAAGAGAAGAATTCACGCAAAGCTTTGTTCAGGAAGAGAGTGCGAGATGTCTTAGTCTGCCAAGTTGTTATCAATCAAAGATTGCAATCCTCCGCGATAACCACGACTACAAGACAGCTCCCTGCCATTTTTCAATACGACGATATATTCCCCGCTGTTGCAAGGTTGCAGCTCTTTAATCTTTTGTATGTTTACGATGGTAGAGCGATGGATGCGGACAAACTGGCTGGGACTGAGTCGCTGCACGAGACGCCCGATGGATTGTCGAAGGAGATAAGAATCTTTTCCGGCGTTCAATTTCACATAGTTTGCCTCGGCGTCAATCCAATCAATTTCATCAACATCGAGAAAGATGACGCGTCCTCCTGCCTTGACGATGAGTCGCTTCTCCGCAGGGAACTCGGCCTGACCTTTGGCTATATAGTCGAGAATTCGGCGAGCGATCTCCCGATCTCCGCTCTTCACAAACTCTGCTCGCGCCCTTTCAATGGCTCGGTGAAGCCGTTCCTGATCAAACGGTTTCAGCAAGTAATCCAAAGCATGCGCCTCGAATGCCTTTAGAGCATATTGATCGTACGCCGTGGTAAAGACCACCATTGGCATTTGGTCAGGCGGGATTGTTTGCAGCACGTGGAAACCATCCGGTCCCGGCATTTGAACGTCCAGAAGCAATAGGTCAGGCTTGCACGTGTGGACGGCTTGAACCGTTTGGTCGTAGTCGCAACATTCAGCGACAACATTGATTTCAGTTTCAGACTTCAGCAAGATCCGCAACTTAGTGCGAGCTAACTTCTCATCGTCAGCGATAATTGTGCGGATTGGGGGCATGTCAGTGGGAATTGGCCGCTTCCTGATGGAACGGCTCCGTTACAAGGATTGGACGCGAATCTCCGCGAAAGGGTATCCGAAATTCCACTTCTACTCCTCCACTGGCCCGACTGCGAATTTCAAAAGTATGGTCATTTCCGTAAATAGTCTGAAGTCTCTCTCGTGTCGCTCTGAGCCCTAATCCTCCGATTAGCTTACTTCGTTCGGTCTTGGTAAGCCCAGGACCATTGTCTCTAACTGTTATGTTTAGCTGATCCCCGTCTCGCGAGGAACTTATGGCCAGGTCGCCACCTTGCGCAAGTCTTGCAATCCCATGTTGAATGGCGTTTTCAACGAGCGGCTGAAGCAATAAGTGCGGAACCTGCGCGTCAAACGTATTGGGATCAATACTGAAACGCAGATTCAGACGGTCTTCAAAGCGGACCTTTTCGATCTCCAGATAACTATTCACAAACTCCAATTCGCGGTTGAGAGCAGTAAATTGAACATCATCATTTTCCAGGTTAAGACGAAGAAAATCGCTAAGACGAGTAATCATTTTGTCCGCCGCAGCCACATCCGTCAGCATCAGGGCAGAAATCGAGTGCATGGTATTAAAGAGGAAGTGAGGCTGCATCTGGCTCTTTAATGCCTTTAGTCGGGCCTTTGTCAGTTGGGTCTCAAGTTGGGTGGCACGGATCTCGCGCTCGCGAAAGCTTTGGTAATACCAAACGGCATGAGCAATAAGCACGATGGCTAGATATGCTGTCGCGATATCGTCCACCATGTAGTACAAGAAAAGCCTCTCAATGAGAATCCACTTAATCTGAAAAGCGTGAGTTGTGGAGTTCCAGAATGCACTTGTGTAATCGTTGATTCGCGGGTCCCACAGTGGATAGAGACACCTAAGTCCAACGTGCGCCACCGTGAAGCCAAGACCCCCGGTCAGATAGAGCATTGCCTGCCGAGGCCAGTTGTTTCTTTGAATTGGGTGCCTGCGTGCGAGAAAGAATACAAACGGCGTCAAGAATGCAAAAATCAGATAATTCACGCCGGGAATCACAAAGTTCATGCGAAAACTGGTCTCATGCCCAAGGGAACGAGCCAGTTCATACATCGAAAGGCCGCCGGAGATCGCAATAAAGCCCCATGCTGCGATACTTGCGAGGCAAACAAGACCGACACCCTTGTCGAGGGCCGAGAGATCCGCACGGCCGGCCTGCGCCAGGCTCGATGTCAAATTTCGCAACGGGCGCCGAACCAATTCTCCGCCGCAGTTTGGGCAAAGATTGTGAACTTCGGACGCACATCTGGTACAGAAAGTACATTCATACGAACAGATGTATGCTTCGCCCGTGATCGGCACGGCTTTCCCACACTTTTCGCAGGTTATTTTCATTTCAAGATGGGCCATAACTTGGGGCTCCCCGGGGTCACATGAACTAACGTTGTGGTCTTCGCGCAAGCGTCAATCGCGTCAGAATGGTTCTGAAAATACGTTCGGCTGTTAAGACTTTACTCGTTTCTAATTTGCAATCGGTCCCGGTTTCACGTGACTTCATGGCAATATGGTAGCCACTAATCCCATTTTCATGGATTCCCTATACGGTTCGCGGCAAAGGGAGCGCCAAATTTCGTCCTGTTTTCGATAGTTAGCCCACCGCCAAGCTGTCAAAGGGGGAGCGCAAGCGCGCGGATTGTTTCCGCCTGGAGGAACCCGCCTGCGCCCTGCCGGATACAAATATGGTCGCCCGGCGATTTACCTCCCCAAGCCTTTTTCTTATAGACCTTATGAGAAGTTTGAATTTGCTTTCTAGAAAGCTGTGCTTGACACTGGCATCACGTTATACGAGTGGCGCTCCGCGACGGGCGCCATCTGGCAGATCATTCTACGAGTTACGGGTCCCTTTCCAAGTCGAAATGGATCACTCCCAAGTAAGTTCTTCGGATACCAGGACGTATCCAATCACAAATTAATAGCGTTGCGGCCGGAACTCTATGCGGAAGCATTGGGCCACCAGATCACCTTGATATGCCGGGCGATATGGCGGCGTGTATCGGCTTAGGCCGCAGGTGAAGTTTGAAGCGGCGCGCAGCAAATGAAGGAGTTCGAGTGCATCTACCTCTTATCGAGCGGGCAACAGAAGACGGTTCGACCTTCGTGCTTAAGCGCGGTAAGGGAAGGTCGCAAATAAGTGAGGAACGGCTCTATGAGATTGCTGCGTTCCCGCCACCGCCTCGCATTCCGCAAAGACAACTCGAACCTGGAGAGCAGTACCGCTTCCTCTTCGACATGACGAAGTGCATTGGTTGCAAATGCTGCATTGTGGCTTGCAACGAGCAAAACGGAAATCCGGCGGAAATCAATTGGCGGCGCGTAGGTGAAATTGAGGGAGGGTGGTACCCCAATACGCAGCGATTTTATTTGTCCATGGGCTGCAATCATTGTTTGGAACCGTCGTGCATGATCGGATGCCCAGTGGAGGCTTATAAGAAGGATCCCGTGACCGGGATTGTGCAGCACAGTCCCGAGACTTGTATCGGATGTCAATACTGCACTTGGAATTGCTCCTACGGAGTGCCGCAATATAACGCCGAGCGCGGCGTCGTCGGCAAGTGCGACATGTGTCACGGGCGCCTCACCGAGGGCCGCGAACCGGCGTGCGTGAACGCATGTCCGGAAACGGCGATTCGGATTGAGATCGTCAACGTGCTGGAGTGGAAACAGGAATATGCGGCCAGCGCCAACGCTCCCGGACTGCCATCCGCTGATGACAGCATTTCGACGACTCGCATCACTTTGCCTTCAAATATGCCGCCGGATCTCAAGAAAGCGGATTCGTGGCGGGTGCGTCCTGAGCATCCACACTGGCCGCTAGTCTTCATGCTGGTGCTAACGCAGCTCTCAGTTGGCGCTCTGGCTGTGATTTCGCTTTTGCAATTACTTGGCAAGACCTCGGGACTCGGGATTGCTGCGCTGGGAGCTTTGATGGTTGCGGGCTTGGCTTTGAACGCCGCCACGTTGCATCTCGGGCGTCCTATTCATGCGTATCGCGCTCTCAAGATGTGGAAACGCTCGTGGTTGAGCCGCGAAATTCTGATGTTCGGAGCGTTTTCGGGAATGGCGACGGCTTATGCTGGATCTCTCTGGTTCGGTCTGCGAATCAGCCCGGCATTTGGTTTATTGACCGTTCTGTTGGGCGTCGCCGGAATTACAGCCAGCGCCTTCATTTATCTGGTGAAGGCCCGGCCAGCCTGGAATAGCAAGCACACAGTTGCAGAATTCTTTCTCACCGGCGCGCTTCTCGGGCCGCTGTTCGCCGCGTGCATTGGAGTGGCGACAGGGCGGTGGCTTGCGGCTGCGGTCGTTATCGCCGCAACAGCACAACTGCTGAATCAAGCAGTAAAGTTTCTGCGGCTGACGGCCTCAGACACTTTTGAGATGCAGGCTTCGGCAAAATTGCTCTCTATGAGTTTGCGGGCGAAATTCCTGTTGCGGTTCGCCCTATTGATTGCTGGCGGCATCGTGCTGCCCCTATTCGTCGCTGGACACGCAGGAATGGGGCTGGCGCTCGCAGTGGCGCTCGGCGGAGAGATTCTGGGACGGTATTTGTTTTTCGTCAGCGTGGTTCCGAAAAATATGGCTGCCGCTTATGTGGTGGCGGGAGGCATGGCGGCTTGAATCTCAAACGCCAACTCGGTCTGGACATTCTTTCCGAAAAATATTCCTACGCGACGGATCCTGAATTCGGCTACACGTCCGCGCAGAGGATTCCGGACCACTGGGTATCCACTACCTGCGGATATTGTTCGGTGGGATGCGGAATGTTTATTGGGGTTAAGGATGGGCGGGCGGTAACCGTTCGAGGAAACGTTCATCATCCGGTGAATAATGGGAAGCTCTGTCCCAAGGGACTCTCGGAGCATTACACACTTGAAGCTCCGAATCGCGCCAAGTATCCGCTGCTGCGCAAGAACGGAAAATTGATTCGTGTGGGATGGGAGGAAGCGCTGGCGACCATGGTCGAGCGTTTTCGCGCGGTTCAAGAAAAGCACGGCGCGAATTCGCTCGGCGTAATCAGCACCGGACAGTTGGTCACCGAAGAGTTCTATACGCTGGGCAAACTCGTGCAACTCGGATTCGGGACGAAAAACTTTGACGGCAATACCACGCTTTGCATGGCCAGCGCGGTTTCCGGCTATAAGCGGTCGTTCGGCAGCGATGGTCCGCCGGGAACATATGACGACTTGCGCAAGGCGGATGTGATCCTCTTAATCGGCGCCAACATTGCCGACAACCATCCGATTCTCTGCCAGCACCTGGAAGCGAATCTCCACAAGACTTTAATTGTGGCAGATCCTCGTGTCACCAAAACCGCAATGATGGCGGATCTATTTCTTCCACTCAAGCCGCGTTCCGATATAGCACTGCTAAACGGAATCATGCACATCCTGATTCGCGCCGGTGCGATTGACCGCGACTACATTGCGCAACACACGAATGGCTTTGCGGAGCTGGAGAAATCGCTGGAGAAATATACCCCGGCTTACGTATCGCAAATCACGGGACTAAATGAAGATCTAATTTTTAAAACAGCTTCTCTTTACGGCAGCGCGAAGCGTGCATTCATCGGCTGGACTATGGGAGTCAATCACAGCTCCAAGGGCGCCGAGACGGTGAATGCGATCAACAATCTGGCGCTGATCACCGGCCAAATTGGCCGGGAAGGCGCTTCGCCGTTTTCCATCACCGGCCAGTGCAATGCTATGGGAACGAGGGAGGCAGGTTTCACTTCTAGCCTGCCGGGGTACAGAAAATTTGAGTGCGCGAGCGACCGCGAAGAATTGGCCGCGATCTGGAATGTCCCAGTTGACCAGATTCCCACGTCGCGGGGACTGGCCTATCCCGACATTATCGAAGCCGCCGTAGCTAATAAGATCCGTGCGCTTTGGATCATCGCTACAAATCCGGTTGTGTCATTTCCAAATTTGGATGTCCTGAAACAGGGTTTGGAGACCCTCGACTTTCTTGTTGTTCAGGATGGATTTGATCCCACTCCCACATCGGAGTTGGCCCACCTTATACTGCCCGCCGCGATCTGGGGCGAGAAGGAGGGGACGTATACGAATTCGGAACGGCGGGTGAGCAAAGTGAATCGCGCAGTCGCTCCTCCAGGAGAAGCGAAGTCTGACTTTGACATCTTTCTAGCCGTAGCGAAACAAATTGGTTGTCGCGATGAACTTTTTCCGGAGTGGACAAAACCCGGCGATGCTTTCGAAGAATGGAAGCGTGTCTCCGCGGGAAGGTTATGCGACTACTCCGGTATGAGTTACGAGTTGCTTGAAAAGCATGGCGGAATTCAGTGGCCATTCCCTGCGAATAGTCAGGACCCAAAAACCACTCGTCTCTACTCAGACGGCATTTTCTCTACAGAAGATGGCAGAGCAAAGTTGCTTCCCATTGAATGGGAACCGTTTCCCGAACAGCCTAATAAGGAGTTCCCTTTCATCCTAAACACTGGTCGTACCGTCGAGCATTGGCACACCCGCACCAAGACTGGCCAGGTACCTATTCTGGAAAGAATGTCACCAAATGCGTGGCTCGAAATGAATCCCCGGGACGCAAGCAGTTTGAATCTGAAGCAGCACGACGAGGTCACACTGGTTTCGCGGCGCGGGCGCGTGCCTGGTTTGGAATTGCGCATCACCGAAATCATCGCGCCCGGACAGGTGTTCATGCCATTTCATTTTGCGGAGACCAACGCTAATCAGGTCACGCAAAGCGCTTTTGATCCGATCTCGCGAGAGCCGAATTACAAGCAATGCGCGGTCAAAGTCGAGCCCGCGAGAGGAAAGAGACAGGCGTGAAGAAACTTGTCGTAGTGGGCAACGGGATGGCGGGCGTGGCATGCGTGGAGCAGATTCTGCGCCACGCGCCGAAATTCGAGATCACGATTTTCGGTGATGAGACCCACGTCAACTACAACCGGAT
>DASYGR010000340.1:0-3459 GCA_035999525.1 Terriglobales bacterium | reverse complement strand
CGCCGAGCTCGTCGGCCATTGCCATGTGCCGCATGACTTCTTCGGCGGAATGCACCAGCAAATAGCGCTGCGGAAATCCTTCCAGAAATTCTTTGAACTTGCTGCTGGTCACCGGCGCCAGCGACCGCAGCCGGGCTAGCTTTTCATCATTCACATCCGCATGCACCCGCTGGTCGGCATTGCGATTCAAGTAGTTGTCGGCGCCCATGTAGAGCTGCCAAACATTCTCTGCCTTCCACGGGGTCAGCGCCTCTGGATTCACCGCTTTGATGTCGGCATAGGTGAGCAGGCAAAGCATTTTCAGCCGCTCGGGAGTGCCAGCTTTTTCCGCAAACACACGGATGGTTTCAGGATCAAAAATATCGCGCCGCAAAGTGGCGGACATATCCAGATGACTACCGATCAGAAATAAGACAGTTTCGCGGTCCTGTGGATCAAGGTCGAGCCTGTCCATACAATCCCGGGCGATTTCCATGCTGGCCTGAACATGGTTTGCTCCTGGCACGCCTTTTCCCACGTCGTGCAGCAGCAGAGTAAGGTAGAGCAATTCTGGGCGTTCGAGTTCCTGCAGAATCCTGCCGTAACGTTGATCCCATTCTGACTGCGACTGGGCGGCCCGGTGCAGGCTCTCAATCGCGAGAAATGAATGTTCATCCACGGTGAACCGGTGGTAGAAATCCCGGACCACTAATGAATCAATCAGTTTCAGTTCGGGCAACAATAAGGTGAGCAATCGCAAGGAATGCATGGCCCGCAACGCGTCTGCCGCGAATGGCTCGATCAAGATGACCTGAAGATATCTCCACAGCTCCGCCCCTTGTGGCGGAGTTGCAGCCATTGAAGGCAAGACCTGTTCTATGCGGTATTCCGTCGTGGTGCTCAGCTTCAGGCCGTGATGGGCCATGAAATCAAACATGCGCAGCAACAGCTCTGGATCCTGCACGGCGGATGGCTGCTGCAAATAAATCAAGCCATCCACCACGGAAAAATCCGCGTTAGAGACTCGTGAACGCCAGCTTTGAAAGTGTTTGTACAGCGAGGATCGCGCCGCGGGAATCTCCTCCAGCAGTTGCATTGACGCCCGATTGAGGGCGCGGGCGTGGCGAAAATAAATTCGCATCCAATCCGCTGCACCCATCTCCTGGTCGTCCGAGATACCGATTTTGCGGGTGGCCGCTTCGTCCTGCGCTTCCCACAGTAGCAAGTTGTCGTCGCGGCCCTGCCGAAAATGAAGGAAGCAGCGCACCGCAATCAAAAATTCCAGCGCCGGCTCAAACTGCTTGCGAGCCGCTACGGGCAAGAGCGTTTTCGGATCGGGCCAGTCACGCAGCTTATCCATTGATGAGATTAATGCTAGCCATGAGGCTACGTTGTAGTCGCGTAAGCCGCCGGGAGTTTCTTTGACGTTGGGCTCGAGGTGGAAAACCGTTCCACCGTATTTTCCGTGACGCGATCGGGTAATTTCCCCCAGACGCTGCACAATGGGCTGCATTTCCCGCATGATCAGCTTAGGAATTAGCTTGTCATGAAGCTGCACAAACAAGTGCAGATCTCCCGCCAGATATCGGCAATCGAGCAGAGAAATCGTGAACTCGACATTCTCGGGATCAAATTGATCGCATTCCGCGATCGTGCGGGTTGCGGGACTCAGTTTCATGCGCAAGTCCCACAATTCCTGCGAGAAGCGGCGGATGCGATCCCGATATTCTTCCTCGGCGCGGCGATCAGCAAAAAGGAAAAGAACATCAACGTCGGAGTGAGGGAAAAGCCATCGTCGTCCAAATCCGCCGACGGCAACGAGCGCAAGATTCTTAGGACCGGCTTCGTCCAGAGAAATTATTTCTTTCCAAAGTCTTAGCAGCACATTTTCGACGAGATTTGTGCGCTGCGCGATTGCGGCGCGACCGTCGCCGCTCGCAGTGAACTCCTGTCGTATGCGAATGGATTCTTCGGTGTAAAGATCCCGTAGTTCGCTGCTCAAGGACGACGCGATAGTCATTGGTTGCTCCAGGCTGGCTCCGCAACAAAGGGGACGCCGACTATCGCAGGTTTCAATACCGCACTGTTTTGCAAAGCCACGGTGGCCCCAACACTCAATCTATCTGCACCTCACAGGAGGCGGAAATTGAAAACATTTATAGGGCGTATCAGGAATTGTTATTAGAGGTTAACTCCTACTTGTGAAAGCAAGGCTTAGTGATAATCGGATTGATTTACAGCCGAACGCCTACAACGCCCCTTCTCCGCGTTGGTCGTTGCGAATGCGGATCGCTTCGTCCACCCGAGAGAGAAAAATCTTGCCGTCGCCAATCTTGCCGCTCTGAGCACTACTGATAATGGATTGAGTGACTTTATCCACCATATCGTCGGCTAGCACCATTTCAATCTTGATTTTAGGAATTAAATCTACTGTGTACTCGCGCCCGCGATAGACTTCAGTATGTCCCTTCTGGCGCCCGTGGCCACGCACTTCGGTGACCGTCATGCCTTCAACCCCAATCTCATGCAAAGCGTTCTTAACCGGCTCAAGTTTAGAGGTTTGGATGATTGCTTCCACTTTGGTCATTCAGTTTGATCCTTCCTTTTTCGCCCTTTGGATAGGCGACCGTCAACACATCACGTATTAGGTCGAATATTAGGTCGAAACCTCCCAATAATATCCTTCTTCGCCATGTTGTGAGAGATCGAGACCTTGAATCTCATGTTCTTCGCTGACCCTGAGACCCACGGTCACATCAACGATCTTCAGAATGACCAGCGTGCCAACCGCGGCAAGAACCCAGGCAATGGCTACGCCCACAAATTGATTCAAGAGTTGATGGGCGTTGCCTTCAAGAACTCCTGAAGGCAGGGGATTGCCTTGCGCATCCTTGAAGATTGGATTCACACCGCTGGAAGCAAACACGCCGGTAAGTATGGCTCCGAGTGTACCGCCGGCGCCGTGAACTCCGAAAGCATCGAGCGAATCGTCATAGCCGAAACGAGCTTTCACTTTCGCTACCATGTAATAGCAAAACGTGCCGGCGATCAGCCCGATTAAAAGCGCCGGCATGGGCCCGACAAAACCCGCCGCGGGAGTGATAGCAACCAAACCGGCCACCGCGCCGGAGATGGCACCCAGAACGCTCGCGCGGCCATTTCTAAGCCATTCCATGCCCGCCCACCCTATCACCGCGGCCGCTGCGGCCAAGTGCGTTGCTACAAAAGCGCTGGTCGCCAGGCTTCCTGAACCAAGCGCGCTGCCCGCATTGAAACCAAACCATCCCACCCATAACAAAGATGCGCCGACAAAACTCAACACCACACTGTGCGGAGGCATTGAATCGTGCGGGTACCCAAGCCGGCGTCCTAAATAAATGGCGCACACCAGCGCCGAAACACCGGAGGTAACGTGCACAACCGTTCCACCAGCAAAGTCTAGAGTTGGAAAATATCCGCCCAGGGAAGCATTTAATAGAC
>DASYGR010000318.1:0-4101 GCA_035999525.1 Terriglobales bacterium | reverse complement strand
AAGCATCGCGATCACGTTATTCGATTCGAAATTGCGCAGCTTGCTCACCATGTGAGCTTTCAGATTCACATGCAAAGCTACGGGATGAAAATCCCGCGATTGAGCGTCCGAAATCATGTGGTCCAGATCCATGCCATCCATGGAGACTAGCTTCTTTGCGACATCAAGCTGTACCCATGAAGCTACGTGGAGCTGCGGTGTGCCTTCTCTCTTGAGGAAAGACTTCTCGCCCGAGTTCGAGTTTCGCACCACTTCCCACGGATAGCTCGCCATATCGGTTCGATGTATGAGAATCACTCCCGCCGCGCCTTTGCGGGCAGCCTCTTCATACTTGTAAGTCCAGCGGCCGTAGTAAGTCAGCGCTTTGCCTTTGAAGAAATTCGGATCATTCGAAGGGGGTTCGTTTACCAGCATCAGCAGTACTTTGCCCTTAACGTCCACGCCCTTGTAATCGTCCCATTGGTATTCGGGAGCCTCAATGCCATACCCAACAAAAATGATCGGAGCATCAACGTCAGATTCTGGCTGCTGCGTCTGATCGTAGCCGACGTATTCATCGAGCGGCTTCAGTTCGACTGAATCGCCGTTCGCGGGCGCGAGCACAAACGTCGTCTCGGACCCAGGCGTGATGCCAACCATCGGAACCTTCTGCATGTAGGTGCCGTTGTCGCCGGCAGGCTTTAATCCATCAAGCGCAAATTGCGTGGCAATGTATTGGGCCGCGATGTCGCCCCCGCGTTGCCCGGTGCCTCTGCCTTCGAGAAGATCGTGGGATAAGAAGCGGACATGGGCCCGGATGTTTTCTGGATTTATCTTCTGCATGGCGGAAATGGCTGGCCCCGGAAGCCGTGCCGAGCTGAAATCATTTCCGCGCTGACGCTGACGTGAATCTTGCGCTGCGATGACGAGAGCTGGGAAAATGATGAGAATGATAAGCAGAAAAATTTTTTTGCGCATTATTGTTGTGAGACTCCCTGCCAAAAGTGGATGAGAACTTTTTATTGTACGGGAAGTGAAGAGCGGAATTGGAGTGAAGATGCGGTACCCAGACTCCTCGGTTACTTGATTTTGTTCCAAATCACATCTTCATTGTTCCTTCGATCAATTAAGGCATCAATTTTTCCATTGCGCGCATGTCGAAATAGAAGGCGACCTTCCACTCCTTTGCGAAAGAAGATGTCTGTCGCCTCTGGGATGAGGATCTCTTGTGGATGGTCGCCGCGCTTCCGAACCAGTTGATTGCCATCCATTGATATCGTCAACGTATTTCCTGGCGCGAGCTGATAGGTCCCGGCATAGCTGGCAAAATCAGCATTCGTGACGTTGCCGGGCGCTGGGTCTTCGTAATAGCGGAATATTTGACCCGCAATTATTTGCCATTTTCCTTTACGGCGCATCCAGGTATCGGTGGCATGATAACGCGCGCTCATTTTTTGGCCGAAAATAGTTTCCGTTTCGGCAAGGTCATATGAAGATTGCCACGTCACCTTCAATGTGACTTTTAGGCCGGGCTACCGTAATGCCACCTGAATATCCCTGCGGCAGCGGAGTAACGTCGGCGATGAGAGCGGCCTTATCCATCTCTCTGCCTTTTTCGTCGAAGTAAAGGCAGTCGTCGGCAAAATACTCTTTCCAGGGTCGCTGATCCCCGGCTGCAACCGAATTGAATAGTTCTTGAGTGTTACGTAGAAGTTCGTCCTGGCTGATTTCCTTTTGGGGGATGCATGAAGTTAAGACTGGCAGTGCCAGTCCCATCATCATGACTGCGACGAGTGTCTTCAGCACTATTTCTCCGAAAGCTCTTAGAGAGGAAATTATGTGGTAAGAAGTTTGAGCCCGCGACCGCGGGCTAATTTCTTGACTCTCAACCAGCCCGAAAATCCGCGATCTTTTCGTCGGGACGAAATAGAAGTTTCGGGCTCTCGCCCGTCGCCTCGCGTGCTTTACGTGCGATCTCTTCGATTTCCTGCCGGTTCCATCCAATGCTGGAGATCTGTATTTCCCCGTCCTGTTCGATCCAAAAAACGCTTGGGACATTCGTCAGGCCGTAGGCGTTGGAAACAGGAAACGTTTTCGCTGCGTCCAATAACACCGGAAAAGTCACACCGAATTGCTTCATGAAAGCAGCCGTGTCTTTCTTATCGTTCTGAGAAATGCCAACGAAAGTAACATTTCTTCCGCCGTAATTCTTGTAAATCCGATCGAGAAAAGGAAAAGCATATTGGCAAACGGGACAGGAAACTTTGAAAAACGCGGCTACGACCGGACCGCTGGCGAGCGCATCCCGAAGCGAAAAATCCTTTCCTTCCATGTTCGGCAAACTGAAGTCGGGTGCTCTCTTACCAGCCGTAAGAGCGGTCATGTTTGGCCCTCCGAAAATATTCTTAACCCACTTCACAGACACATTCCTGCCTTTTCGTCTTAGATGACATTCGCAGCCCGAAGGATTTTCCGGGCGAGTCCCGTGAGTGGAAGAGTCGCAACGCGTCCGTTCTTCACCCATGTTCCCGAACGCTTGTCTGAGATCGCTTCTCGCATGACACGCACCGTGTAGTCCGTTACTGTTATGGAATGACGCAAGGTGAAAGTTGACGCATTTGCATCACCGATTCCGGCGGCCTCGGGCAACTCCCACATTCCCGGCATCAGTGACGTTTCTTGCGGTCTCTTGACTAGGAAGACTGAACCGTTCCGGCAATTGAGCGCGTACGAAATTGTTCGCTTCTTCTGGCGGGTTCCGCTTGGGATTCGTAAGGGGGATCCCCGTGTGACACAGAGGGCGGCCACGGGGCAAGTTGCGCATTTGGGCTCTCGCGGCAGGCAGATCAACGCACCCAATTCCATCAAGGCCTGATTGAAATTCCCGGGATTTTCATCACTTAACAATCGTTCGGCAATCTGCCAAATTTGACGATCGGTCGTGGGCTTTCCGATCAACCTTTGAAGTACTCGCCGGACGTTGCCATCCACCAAAGCAACCGGCTGACCGTATGCGATGCTCGCGATGGCTGCACTGGTATACCGCCCGATTCCCGGGAGTCCCATCAATTCATGCTGATTATTTGGAATTTTCCCGGCAAAGTTTCTTACGGTGTTTTTCGAGGCGGCATGTAGCATGCGAGCACGGCGGTAATATCCGAGTCCACTCCAGGCGGCTAAGACTGAGGATTCGCGCGCGCTAGCCAGTTTGTGAACCGTCGGAAAGCGCCGCAAGAACTTGCGGTAGTGCGGGATGACTGCTGCGACCCTGGTCTGTTGCAACATAATTTCTGAAATCCAGATGCGATAGGGGTCTTGCGTTTCGCGCCAAGGCAGGTCGCGACGATTGAGTTCGTACCAGGTCAGCAACTTCCGCTGGAAGAACTTCCGTTGCCTTGCATCGTCGATCCAAGCGTTGCCGGTATCCGCCGCAGTTCTATGATCCATATCTCAATAGCCCATATCTTGATAGACCAGGGTCGGTGCCTCGCATTGTACGTCTGCCCGAACTGGTCCCTCAAACGGCGAGACTTTGCGGGTACCTCGGTAACTTGTATGAGTTACTTGGCCCGATATAAACATTCCCTATGTGGGAATTAGTCCTGCTGGCGCATAAGCGGACCCGACAATCAGCCAATTAGTGTTTCAGAATCTCTGGCTCGACCTATGATTCAAGTGAGGAAATTCATGCATTCAAAGAACTGGGCCACACTGGTTCTGCTTTTGTGCTCATCTCTTCTAGCCGGCTGCGGCGGCCCTCCCGGTTGCCCAGGCGGCGTTTTTGCCAGCGGAGGCTGTGCCACAAGCAATGGCGGTGGCGGCGGGAACTTAGGCCAGGGTGGCGGCGGTGGAGGGACTTTATTAGCGCCGGTACCAGTTTCCGTTGTAGCCAATCAGACAGCGATTGCGAACATTGCGGTTGTGACTCCTGTTTCCGGCACACCTCCTAACGTTCAAGCCGTCGGTGTGGATTCTAACGGATTCGCATTCGCAACTGGTGGAGTCGCGCACCAAGGTGAAACGGCTGGAATTGTCACACTCTTTGGCCCGGGCATTACCGGCAGCATGACGGCCAGCTTTTCCGGTCCCTCGGACATCACAGTCTCAAATATTAGTGCCGTG
>DASYGR010000206.1:0-21453 GCA_035999525.1 Terriglobales bacterium | reverse complement strand
ACATACGGCAATCGTAGTCCCACGAGTGTTCCCCGGTCAATTGGGTTTCCGCGAACGTTGTTGCAAAATTGCTCACAGCAAGCACTTCAGAACCAGCGATCAATAGTTTCCCACCACACCAGCCGGACTTCCTCATTCAATGCAGTTTTTGCCCACTCGCGATGCCGCCACCATTGCGCCCCAAATTGCCGCGGATCATAAGCGGCGGCAACGCTGAAATCGTAGCTCGGTACTTCTTTCTTGAATGTGCTAAGAGCTCTTCGAGTGTGATAGTCGGAGGTCACAAGCAATACCTTTTGTGTCGGGTGATCTTTCAAGCATCTGGACACATCCTGGCTTTCGGCCTTGGTCGAGAGACCATAGATTGGGCAAAGGGTGATTGAAGTCGCCTCGGGCAATGACTGGACATAGCGCTGGGCAAGGTCGAGTTCACTCCACTGAAACAGTTTCGCATCGGCTGGGACATCGAGAATCAAACGCGGGGCAAGTTTCTGCCGCAACAGGTCGAGTCCGCGGGCCGGACGTCTATCGGTTTCTCCAGCCAGAACTATGATTACATCGGCTGGACGCGGCTGGTCTATAACCAGGAAACGAGCCGAATTCGCAAGAAGCAAAGCTACCAAGACTACGACTGCCAATCGCAAAAAAAAGGTACGCATGAACGCCTTTATCAAAGAAATTCGACTGCCGAACTCGGGGACCAACATCGGGCCCTTCGTCCCGTTGTGGGAAAGAGTGAGGACAGAAACTTCAAGATATTGCGGGCTTCGTGGGTCCGCAAATCTGAGGATGTGTCCGTCGAAAGAGGCCGAAATCGAAGCCTGCCCTAATTACTCACTGTTTTTAACACGCCTAAGTAGCTAAGAACTAAGGTTTTTAACCCTCTTTACTTGTGGAAAAGCTACCAGAAAGCCTTTATGGCGCATCTGAAACGCGATAGAGTCTTATGGTTGGTAACCTGCGAGGAAATTAGTTGGTCAGATGAATAACTCTTCAAACGCTGCGCTCGAGATCGCGGATCCTCCTGAGATCAGGCCACGTCCTATGAGGGTTTCTGCGCCTGCCTGGGGTCCGGTGTCTATGCTGCCCGACAGACGGCCGCCGTGGAAAGAATTTGTTTTCAGCATCGGGTCGCAGAGCGTTCTCGTTGTGATCTTGCTCTGGATTGGTCTTTTGCACCCCCACGTACTGACGCCACCTCCAAGGGACTACCATTTCATACGCCTTGTAAGCACGCCGCATCCCGTCAACCACGAGCCAGCACCGATTCGGCTGCTGAAAGCTCCGCCGATATTGGAAGTGAAGAGCCCCGAAGCGCTGAGATTACCCCCAGCGATTGTCCGGGTTGAGCATAAGGATCCGCCGGCTGTGCCAAAGATCGAAATAGCAAGCAAATTGCCGCAACAGCCAGCTGTAACGGTCATTCCAAAGCCGATCGTAAAGACGAACGTCTTCTCTACCGGCAGTTCGCAGGCTCCCACAATTGAAAAGCCGCCACAGCAAGTACAGACAGGCGGATTCGGCGATCCGCGAGGAGTGGCTACCCCGGACAATAAAAATCGTCCGGTCACGATTGCGCGGCAAGGCTCATTTGATCTTCCGACAGGGGCGGGATATGGTAACGGGAGCGGCGGCCAGCACGGCGCGCGGGGAGTCGTAGCGAGTTCCGGCTTTGGGGATGGACAGGCAAAAGGCGACGCCGCCGGTCCTGCTAACCGGACGATCAGCCAGGGTGCATTCGGCGACGCGCAGTCCGTTGAGCCTGGCCAAGGTGTCGCAAAATCCGCGCCGGCCGTCCCGCACATCAAGCCAGCCGAAATACTTTCCAAGCCGGTTCCAGCCTATACTGAGGAGGCACGGAAATTACATATTGAAGGCGAAGTACTGCTGGAAGTGGTTTTTGAGGGTACTGGTTCCATTCGCGTTGTGCGTGTGGTCCACGGATTAGGTCATGGGTTGGACGAGTCCGCTATCAAGGCCGCACAACAAATTCGATTTACTCCAGCCCAGAAAGATGGGCAGCCGGTAGACTCCAGCGGCGTGCTGCATATTATGTTTCAGCTAGCTTAGCTCAATTTTAAAGGGGTTTATGTTAAGAATTACTTTGCAAAGTTTTTTTGGGCGCCGCTTTTTCTCAGGACATTTTTTGGCATTGGCGGCGACGTTCTTATACTTCTTGGTTCCCTTGGCGGCGAGCAGTCAGGCGGCCGCCGCCCAGGATCCCGCTTCGACAACTCAAGCTCCGGCTCCGGAGCAGGGCCACGCGACGCCCGGACCCACTTTTGACCAGGTGATTGATCGAGTAGCGGAGCGTGAGCACTTCTTCCTGGCGCAAATGAGACACCTGCATCCGCTGGTCGAAACGTACATTCAAAACCTGAAAGGGGACGAAGACAAAGCGGTGCCTGTGAGCGACCAATATTTCCTGGGACGTCTCAACATGAATAAAGGACCCCAAGACCAATCTTTCATGGGACAGCCAGGGTTTGGCCGCAAATTCGTTTCAACACTTACGGGCCTCTACGGAATGAAATTTCTTCCGCTCGGGTTTGCCCAAATGGTGATATTGGATGAAGATTTCGAGCGCAAGTTTTACAAGTTCACATTTGTGCGACGAGAATTTTTGGGCGCAGTCCGATGCCTCGTCATTGATGTTGAGCCTCTCGACAAATCTGCGAAGGGCAGGTTTGTGGGAAGAATCTGGGTAGAAGACCAGGATTATAACGTTGTGCGTTTCAACGGAACCTATAGTGGCCACGAACGCTACAGCTATTACCTGCACTTTGATAGCTGGAGAATCAATATGCGGCCCGGACTGTGGTTGCCCGCTTACATCTATAGCGAAGAGTCAAACCTGCTCTACCGCGGAGGCCACAAGCTGCACTTCAAAGCGCAAACGCGGCTTTGGGGCTATGATCTGCGCCAAGCGGGCCAGAATGAGGAGTTTTCTCAAATTGTGGTGGATGCGCCGCAACAATCGGTAACCGACCAGAGCCCTGCCACACAAGACCCAACACCCGTCGAAAGTCAGCGGCATTGGGAAAGCGAAGCGGAACAAAACGCTGTAGAGCGGCTAGAGAAGGTCGGATTACTTGCTCCTGTAGGAGACGTGGACAAGGTGTTGCAGACAGTGGTTGACAATTTGATTGTCACCAGCAACCTAACCATTGAGCCGGAGGTCAGAACCCGTGTGCTGCTCACTTCACCTCTCGAATCATTTACCATCGGACACGTGATTGTAGTAAGCCGGGGTCTCCTGGATGTGCTGCCCGACGAGGCTTCCCTGGCAATGGTACTGGCTCATGAACTCAGCCACATTGCCTTGGGGCATCGGCTGGATACAAAATTCGCGTTTAATGACCGAATGTTATTTCCTGACGAAAATACATTTCAGCGGTTAGACTTCGCGCGAGATCCGGCGGATGAAGAAGCGGCGGACAAGAAGGCGTTGGAGATACTGGAAAAGTCGCCGTATAAAGACAAGCTAGGAAATGCGGGATTATTTTTGAAGGCGCTTCAGGAACACGCTCCCGAGCTGAAAAACCTGATCCGGCCGCATTTGGGGAATAGCCTGGCCAGTGGCAAATCAACGCGCATGTCGGCCCTGCTCGCGAATGCTCCGCCATTACACCCGGAGAAAACCGATCAGATTGCAGCGTTGCCGTTGGGCGGAAGAATTAAAGTAGATCCCTGGAGTGACAAGATCGAACTAATCAAGACCAAGCCGGTCGCCATTCTGACAGCGAGTGAGAAGATGCCTTTTGAGGTGACGCCGTTCTACCCTTATTTGACGCGGCTTTCAGACGTAGGCAACGACAAAGTGACGGCGACCGGACCGACGAATTAAATAGCGAAGGAAATGTAATCGAGATTGGACAGTCGCCAACCCAATCTCGTTGATCAAAACAAGCGTTAAAAATACAGTTTACGGGATTGAGCTTCCAACCTGCGAAAAGACGGTATTCGCATTGGTCCCAATCAGCCGGATTGTTCCGACGACAATCACCAGAATTACGGCGAGCATTACAGCATATTCAGCGATGTCCTGGCCTTCGTCATCTGACCAGAGCTTGCGCAGAAATTTTGACACGGGCTCCTCCTTTTGCGGATAGCTCCTCGCTATATGAAAGCAATTTCTTGCCCCGGTTGCATATAGCTAGAGATGTCCCCCAATATTGTGCCGGTAAGTACATCGTAGTTCCCCCAAGCAAATCAACGCAATAGCCATGATGTGTTTGGATATGGCACTAAAGTGCCATACGGGGAACGTTTCCGATCTCGATTTTAGACAATCGGTTTTAACGGCAAAGATTGGTTGACGGCGAATAAAGCAAGCTCCAGGCGGGTTGAAACGCCGAGTTTATCGAAGATATTGCTGAGGTGGTGTTTTACCGTATCCTCACTAATCTTGAAGTACTCGGCAATCTCTTTATTCGAATAGCCTGCGACAACGGCTGAGACAATTTCCAATTCGCGTGGAGTGAGGCCGAATTTTCTTTTTCGGGCGTCTTCTCCGGAAGATTCAACTAAATTCCTCAGATACTGAACGAGATTTGAAACACTCTCGCGACCCACCCAGTATTCGCCACCCATCACTGCGTGAATCGCTTTCAAAAGCAACTGAGTGGCTGAATCTTTGAGCACCACTCCGCGGGCACCGAGCTGTAAAGCCTCCACAATTTGATTTTTCTCGGCAGCGGCCGTAAGAAGTATGACCCGCACGGAGTTTGGAGAGGACGTGGAACTCATCTCGCGCAATGCCTCCAACCCGGGATGGCGGGGCATGGCAAGATCAAGAAGGAGGATTTCGGGTTTGAGTTGGCGCGCAAGCTTCACTGCCTCGGCGCCGTCGCAAGCCTCGCCAATCACTTTTAAATCGGACTCGGCTTCGAGCAGTCGCCGCAAACCGTCCCGGAAAATGGGATGATCATCGGCAATTACGATCCGAATCGGCTGCGATCTCTTGCTATCCATAGGCGGCTTCCCGTTGCTGCGGAATACTGACTTCCAGGCGCGATCCCTGACCGGGAGTTGATTCTAACGTGAGTTCGCCTTCTATCAAACGCACACGTTCTCTTATAACCACCGGCCCTTTCCCCTGAGTGTCCAGTTCGGCATGAGTAAGGCGGCCAGCAAAAGAAAAACCAGCCCCGTCATCCTCGATGATCAACTGCCAGCGCTCGCCGGCGCTGTTCAAACGAACCAACACTTGCCTGGCTTTGCTGTGTTTGCGGACATTGACCAGAGCCTCTTGAACGATACGCGCTATTTCCCGGCATACTGGTTGTGGCATTTTCAAATCTTCCACGCTGGTCAGAAACCTCGCCGTAATTCCGGTCTCGCGCTGAAATCTCTCAACCGTGTCGCCTATAAAACTCAGCAGCCGTCTGGAATCCACATCCAGTGATTTCATTTGCTGCATTAACTCACGCAATTTCAAAACTTCTTCACGTAGCAGACCCTGAATCCGTCCCAGTTCCGGGGTAACGATTCCGGAATTAGTTGTAGACTGGCGGCGTAACACGTCCACCTGCATTTCGACCGCGATTAAAGATTGTACAGCGCCATCGTGTAATTCGCGGGCGAAACGAGCTCGTTCGAGCGCTCCGGCCCGGGTCCGCAGCCGGCTCAAAAGATAAACGTTGTACACCGCCGGACCCACTTGGCGCACCAACTCCTGTAGGAAACGAAGTTCTTCTTCAGTATCGCCTGTTAACGCGGGATCAAATAGAAAAATGCGTCCTGACCACTCTCGGCCAAAAAGGAACGGAACAGAAATAAGGCTTTTGAATTTGTGATGGGTTTCAAGGCGATCAAGGAATGACGCGGAAATATGAGGAATCCGCTCGCCGTTCTTATTCAATCCAAGAATAGAAAATTGCTCATTGCCGCCCGAATTCCTAGCCGCAAAAAAGGCGGTCGTCTCGTGGTCCTCGTAAAGATACATCTCGCGAGCAGACAGCCCCGCCTCAAGCCATCTAAATTCTGATGGATCCGCGCCGTTCAGTCGTAGTTCGCCGAGGAACAAATGGTGGCTGTTATTTTCCTGGGATGCAATGATCGCACTGTTCGCTCCATACATCGCCAGCATTTCTCCCATGATGTCCTGGAGAGTGGCACGCAGACCCACCTCGACCCGCGTTCTTGCGAGAACTCGAGCGATGACTGCCTTTTCCGCGCGCAGTTGCTTTTGTTGTTCCGCTAGATAGCCGAGAAGGAAACCCATGACCAGAAGAGAGATGGAGCGCATAAACAGCCGCTTCGGTTCAAACTGGGTTATGTCTAATCTTAGTAAAGGAATGTGATGCTGGAGAAAAAATAAGTCCAAGTGACTGGTCAGTCCGGTGTAAAAGATTCCGCTCTCGATCCAAAGGAGGATGACGGAAGCGGTGGCGGTTCCAACGGTCTCCCACAGGCCCCATCGGTAGGCTGCAGCGGCGGTGACGAAGACGAAGAACAGAAAAAACGGATTTCCCTGGGCGGTAGCAAATATTGAAATCAGAACGGGCCAGATCACGTCGCCGCTGTGAACAAGAAGTCTGAATGCAGGCGTAGATTGTTTACGCCCTCGCAAAAGCAGGATGATGACTACGCTTTGCGCCAAATAAAAAGCAAGTAAGCCGTGGGCCCACAATGAGTAGCGAATCTGTTCGGGATCCATCCGTATCGTTACCAACGCGGCAGTGGCAAGAAAAAGTCGCGCAGTCGCCAACCAGCGTTCGATCCGGCGGACTTCCCCAGCGCTCATGGGCGCCCGGAGTCTCCAAAGGAAGCGATGTCGAAGTGGTTGAAATGACAAGGAATTAAACCGAGTTAAACCTGATGCTGTGACGGATGTTATTTCCCCTCGCTCGCAAGAGCAAGCGGAACCTCCATATTACAACCCTCCCGCCCTCCAGTTCCCCGGTGCCGAAAAAGAACGAATCATCCTGTCGGGTGACTTCAGTAACATTTATGTATGGACCAAAGTCTCTAGAATTGACTTGAATAGTATGACAGTGCACTCCCGGATCTGGCTACTCGCCGCCATTAGCCTGGTGTTTATACAGGCGATGGTATCGCTCATCTGGCCTCCAGGCGCAGGGTTAGCCTCGGTTAGCGACGTTATTCAGTGCTTACTACTGCTGTCGGGCACCCTTTCGTTCCTGCCCAATGTCGTTGCCAATCGAGGACGAAGCCGGGCATTCTGGGTGTTCCTGATGCTTGGAACTTCGCTGTGGCTGGCTTACCAGATGCTATGGACATATTTTGAAGCCATCCTGCATCAGGATGTTCCAAATCCTTTTGTGGGCGACGTTGTATTGTTTCTTCATTTTGTCCCGATGATGGCGGCACTGGCGGTGGATCCCAATCTAAACCGCGATGACCGCACACTAAAACTTGGGAGCCTCGACTTCTCGATGCTGTTGTTGTGGTGGATGTACCTGTACCTTTTCGCGGTAATCCCCTGGCAATACGTGAATACGGATGCGGCAGTTTACAGCGCCAACATCAACACTTTGTACCTCGCGGAAAAGTTTGTATTCCTTGGCTGCCTTCTGCTGACTTATCTGCGGAGCGGCGAAAAATGGAAGACGCTCTACGCGCACCTATTCGGAGCGTGCGTGACTTATTCCTTGAGCTCATACCTGGCGAACTGGGCACTGGCAAGGAACGTCTATCACTCGGGTAGCCTTTATGATTTGCCTCTGGCCGCGTCTATGGCCTGGATAACCGGGGTGGGATTGATTGGGCGGAACCTGGCTTCCAAGACGCCAAAAGCGATGTCCTCCAAGCGCCCTCCGGTATGGATAGCCCGTCTTGGAATGGCAACTGTCTTTTCGCTCCCGCTATTTGCGGCGTGGGCGATGTTCGACACAAGCTCTCCATTGCCGGTCAAGAAATTCCGGTTGGTACTCACTCTATGCGGGATGCTGGTGATGGGCACGATGATTTTCTTGAAGCAGCATCTCCTGGATCAGGAACTCCTTGGCTTACTGCACGCTTCTCAAGAGTCCTATGACAGCTTGAGCCGCGTACAGGCTCAGCTGGTACAGTCTGAAAAGCTCGCATCACTGGGTCAATTGGTAGGTGGAGCAGCTCACGAACTGAATAATCCCCTGACCGCGATGCTGGGGTATTCCGAATTGCTTTCTTCAACAGAGTTGAACGGAGAGCAGCGCGCCATTACCGAAAAAATTGTGCAGCAGGTACGGCGCACTCAGAATCTTACTTCCAGTTTGCTGAGCTTTGCCAAACAGGCACCCTTGGAGAAGCGTCTGCTTGATTTGAATGTTCTCGTCGCTACGGCTGTAAAGCTTAACCAGCCGCAACTGCGCACCGCCAATGTTCAGGTGCAAACCGACCTAGCCCAGGACTTACCGCAGATCCTGGGGGATGCAAACCAACTTCTTCAAGTGTTTCTTCACCTGACCACCAACGCGATGCAAGCGATGGGGCAGAGCGGTGGAAGCCTGGCAATCAGGTCGCACCTCAGCGGCGATCATATCCGGTTAGAATTTTCTGATAGCGGACCCGGAATCGAAGAACCGGGACGGGTGTTTGATCCCTTTTACACCACCCGGCCAGTCGGACACGGCGCGGGACTCGGTCTCAGCGCTTGCTATGGCATCGTTCAAGAACACAATGGAAGGATTGCATGCCAGAACCGGCCCGAGGGCGGTGCAATGTTCAGCATCGAACTTCCCGTCGCCGACTCCTATCAAGTATCGCCAGCCCCTGGTAATCACAGTTTGGCTACCTCGCTTGTAAGGTAACCACTCTCACAAAGCTCTATTACTGCAATCCGCGAGGAGTTTCCCACAGTGTGGCGTGACCGCTTCCGCCCCGGGAGTGATCTAATTGCTGGATGACCAGACGACGCTGGATTGCCGACGAGGTTTCTGAAAATACGGCTGCGCTCGTCGGCCCTCACGCTGAACATCTTTCGCGGGTGCTCCGGGCGCGGGTTGGTCAGAAGTTCGACATTACGACTGGAACAACCGTTCGAACTGGTGTCGTGACCGCGATTTCAGATTCACGAGTGGAATTTGAGTTGGGCGAGGAACAGGCGGCGCAAGCCGCTCCTGCCATCACTTTGGCTCTCGCCATCTTCAAGTTTGACCGGATGGAATGGGCGATTGAGAAAGCTACCGAACTGGGCGTGACCCGCATTATTCCGATTGTCGCGCAGCGCACTGAATCTCATCTTGCGGCAGCGGCGGCAAAGCGCAGCGAACGATGGCAGCGAATTGCGAGGCAGGCTTCGGAACAATCCCGCGGCTCCGTCGTTCCGGAAATCGCACAGCCAATTAAGGGGAAAGAATTGCTGAAATGTCCGATCGACCTCCGCATCGTGCTTTCAGAGCTTGAGCGCGATTTGATGCTGAAGGACGCCGTCCCCCCCCAGTCCCAACAGATTATCGTCGCTATAGGGCCCGAAGGGGGATGGACGGAGGCAGAGCTAATCCAATTCCAGGAGGCCGGTTGGGTGTCGGCTTCGGTGGGTGAAACCATCTTGCGCGCCGAGACAGCTGCAATTGCCGCGACGGCAGTGATTCTTTCGGAATTGCACAGCTAATATTTTCAACCCTGTCTGCTATTCTCGTCTTGAGTGGCATCCTCGAAGATATTTGCGGAGCGACAGGAGTTGATCCCTGACCCGCGCCAGCAGGCAGCGATCGAGCATGTCCACGGACCGATGCTGGTCGTAGCTGGCGCTGGCACGGGAAAGACGACCGTTCTTACGCGACGCATCGCGCATCTGGTGCGAGAAGGTCATGCTCGTCCGGAAGAAATTCTCGCCGTCACATACACCGACAATGCGGCTCGCGAGATGCGGGAGAGAGTGGAAATTGACCTAAGCAGCGACGCGGCCCAGATCTGCACCTTCCACGCCTATTGCAATAATCTTCTGATCGGCCAGAAAAAAAACTTCGGCGTATTGGACGACAAGGACCTCTGGATTTATCTGCGGAAGCGGCTTCGCGACCTGCGTTTGGAATATTTTATCCGCGCAGGGAACCTCACAAAATTCCTCGACGACCTTCTGGATTTCATGCGCCGTTGCCAGGACGAATTGGTGGCGCCAGAGCAGTATTCAGAATATGTGCAGCAACTTGAACGCGGTGAATTGCCCATTCCGCGCGTATGTAAATCAAAGTACGCGGCGGATCTGAGCGAGGAAGAAATCCTTGGCCGATGCCGGGAAATCGCGCGCGTGTACTCTACGGTCGAGGGAATGCTGCACGAGGAGAACCTCGGCACGTTTGGGCACATGATCACCCGTGCCTACCAATTACTTCAGGACCACGCACTCCTATCGCGCGAACGCAACCGAACACGATTGATTCTTGTGGATGAATTCCAGGATGCTAATTTTGCCCAACTCAAGATTCTCCAGAAACTCGCGGGAGAAGAACAAAACATCTTCGCCGTGGGCGATCCCGATCAGGCCATTTACCGCTTTCGGGGCGCATCCAGTGCGGCATTCAACTTGTTTCAACGAAACTTCCCGGCCGCTACAGTGATCTCGCTGGAAGAAAATCGCCGATCCACTACTCCCATCCTTCAATGCTCGTATGCCCTGATCTCAAAGAACTCGGCAAACGCTAGTTTGAACGGGTCATCGTTTGCGTACAAGCGCGCGCCTCTAATCTCGGCCCGCGATCAGGCGGCACTCGATGGCGGCGAAGTACAGAGTCGTCCCGTCGATATCGTTGTCTTCGGTGTAAAAGAATTGGAATCATGGGACGTGGTTTCGCGGATACGCAACCAACAGAAACAATCCGGTTGCCGGTGGAGCGATATTGCGGTGCTGTATCGGCAGCACTCCCATCGCGATGAAGTCGCAATAGAGCTAGCCGAGCAGGGCATTCCCTTCTCCATCGAGAATATGGATGTCATGGATACGCCCGAAGTCCGCGACCTATTCGCATGCCTCGGTGCGGTTGTGTCGGATACTGACAGTGCGAGTTTCTTCCGCGTCGCTGCATTGCCGCAGTTCGCGATTGATCCGGAAAAACTGCGCGCTGGAATCCGATCGCTTCCGAAAAACGCGCAGAGTGCCGGGGTGTCGTTGGTGCTTCGAGAAATCGAAGGCGGGCCTGCGGTACTGGAAGCCGTGCGCAACGTCCGCGAAGAAATCGCGACTTCGGGCGCGAAGACATCGGCGGCGCTACAAATCATTATGCGCCGGTTTCATTTTGACCGGCAATCGCCCGCTCTTGAAGCGGTGATGAATTTCGTGAAGGTATGGCAGGGGAAGATTCTTACCAAGAGCGGCGATATTCTAGAATTTGTCGAATATCTCGCCAACTTTCGCGAGGCCAAGGGAAGCATTTGCCTTCCCACCAATGACGAAAATGCGGTTCGTTTGCTTACCGCGCACTCTGCCAAGGGTCTCGAGTTCAAGCATGTATTTATTCTCCGCGCCAGTTCTCCGTCATTCCCTTCCAGTTACAAAGAACCGTTATTCGAATTCCCCCGCGAGCTTTATGACCCCGATTCGGCCGCGCAAGGGGACGACAAGACGCTCCATGAACAAGAGGAGCGACGCCTGTTCTACGTGGCCATGACCCGCGCTCGTGACTTCCTCACGATTCACGCCAAACAAGGGACAGGCAAGACAGATAAGACGCCGCCCGGTTTCCTGCGTGAACTGTTGAAGGATCCGAGCCTCGCGCCGTGGTTCCGGCAATCTGTTGCGGACGGATTCCAGACGGACTTATTTGCCCATGCGCCTCAGGTTCACCCCGTTTCCCGCGTGACGCAATGGCTTTCTTTACCTCCGGCCGTAAATCTTCACGAACGGCTGAGCGCGAGCGCGGTGCAAACGTACGAAACGTGTCCTCTGCAATTCAAGTTAGATCGAGAGTGGAGAATCCCAAGCGAGGCCCCTGCTGCCATGCAATATGGTGCCAGCATGCACAGGGTTCTTCGCAGTTATTTTGATTCCGTCCGCTTCCAGCGTCCATTTACAGAGGACGAACTGATTGAAATGCTGATGGCTGATCTGGCTGATGCCGGTATCGCCGATCAGTACCAACGAGAGCTATACAACCAACAGGGCGTTAAGCAGTTGCGGGAATTGCTGGAAGCCTGCCGCAAGAGTCCGGCACCCGATGTGCTCCACACGGAGGAATGGTTCGAGATTCGAATTGGCATGGGAGTCGTTGCGGGAAGAATAGATCGCATTGACAAGGCGTCGGGAAATCGCGTGCTTGTAATTGATTACAAAACTGGAAAACCAAAGTCTCAGGAGGAGGCGGACGACAGCCTTCAGCTTTCCATCTATGCGTTGGCTGCCCGCGAGAAGTGGGGATACGAAGTCGAGCAGTTGGCATTTTATAACCTGGAAGAAAACAGCCTGGTGAGTACGAGCCGTAGCGAAGCCCAATTACAAGAGGCCCGCCTCAAAGTTGCAGATGTTGCGGAAAACATCGCGAACGGACAATTCGAAGCCAAACCAGGCTTCTATTGCCGCTTCTGTGCATATAAGAACCTCTGCCCGGCAACCGAGACCCGCACCTTTCGCGATCCAAACCCGAAGAGAAAACCTTCGTAGAGATGTAGCAGCGTCTCCCTTTCCAACCGAAACCTGAAAGATTGTGGACGATTGAAGACACTGCACGGTACGTCTCTGCCAGCGAGCGTCGTCGGATCAATACTGGCGGGTAGCAAAAACTAAGGGGACGCTTTTGGCGTCCCCCATTTGTTGCTTGTTGAAGGCTCTTAGTGCTTTTTCTTTGCGGCCTTCTTAGCTTTCTTCTTGGTTGCCATGTTATCTATTCTCCCTTTTCCATTGTTCATGGATTAGCAACGATCGATTGTTGCAACTAGTTGAATGTATAGAGTCATTAAAAAGTGAAGTCAAGAAAAAAATGAAGGTATGAGGGTGAGTGATCGCTACACCAAAGTCACCTGAGAGAATTGCCGGGGTACTTTTTCTTCGAAAAAAGTTCGCGAGGAAGATTTTTACACGACAGTTTCTAAATTTCGTGAGCCGGTTTTGATTTTCGTTGGAATGCAAACTGGTGCTCGCGAGAAGAGGGATGGTTATCCAAACGCGAGTCGATCGAGCAACAGAAAGCCTATAATCAAATCGATGGAAACTTCCGCAGGAGCACATGAATGGCTGCTTTCGACGATGTTGTGATCATTTCTGGATGCCGCACTGCGGTGGGCAAATTTCAAGGTTCGCTCTCGGATTTCAGCGCTCCGCAGCTTGGTGCGATCGTTGTCAGAGAGGCGGTGGAGCGCGCTAACCTCGATCCCAAGGTTGTGGACGAGTGCATTATGGGCAACGTCATCTCGGCGGGACTCGGGCAAAATCCTGCACGACAGGCCGCTATCTTTGGTGGACTGCCTCCCGAGGTAGGTGCCATGACCGTTAACAAAGTTTGCGGCTCAGGATTGAAAGCAGTCGCACTCGCGGCTCAGGCAATTCAGACAGGAAACAGTTCGATGGTCGTCGCTGGCGGGATGGAATCCATGACCAACGCTCCGTATCTTCTTCCGCAAGCGCGAAAGGGATACCGTCTCGGTGACGCGAAAATTATTGACGCAATGGTTCACGACGGCCTTTGGGATGTTTACAACGACTACCACATGGGCATCACCGGAGAGAACGTCGCGGAGAAGCACAGCATCAGCCGTGAAGAGCAGGATCAGTTCGCACTGAACTCTCATCGCAAAGCAGTCGCAGCGATGAAAGAGTGCCGATTCAAATCGCAGATCGTTCCCGTAGAGATTCCGGCGAAGAAGAAGGACGCCGCGCCCACACTTTTCGATCGCGACGAATCGCCGCGGGAAGATACGACGATTGAAATTCTCCGCTCGTTGAAGCCCGCGTTCAAGAAAGATGGGACGGTGACGGCTGGCAATGCTCCCGGGGTGAATGACGCTGCGGCTGCGGTGGTCGTTACGAGCGCGAAGCGCGCAGGCGAGTTAGGCGCGAAGCCAATGGTACGAATCGTCGCCCAAGCCACGAGCGGAGTCGAACCCAAGTGGGTCATGCTGGCCCCGGTAGGAGCCATCCGTACCATTTGGGAGAAGACGGGATGGAAGCCCGAAGAAGTTGACCTCTACGAACTGAACGAGGCGTTCTCGGTGCAGGCGTTAGGAGTGATAAAAGAACTCAATCTCGATCCAGCGAAAGTAAACGTAAATGGAGGAGCGGTCGCCATCGGACATCCCATCGGCGCCAGCGGTGCGCGCGTGTTGGTGACGCTCATCTATGAAATGATTCGCCGCGACGTGCATATAGGGATCGCCGCGTTGTGTCTTGGTGGGGGAAATGCAGTGGCGATGGCGGTGGAACGGTAATGGGTTCATCGTCGGGCGCCCCTCGATAAGAGGGGCACCCGGCTGAATCGGCGGGCGAGCAACAGTACTCGTGAACGGTCGCTACTGAATGGCTTGATCAAGCCATGGAGCCCAACGAATGTCGGAACCACTGGCCTTGCTGCAATTAAGAGCGCTGGGGCCGGCATGGCATCCCCAGAAATTTTCGGTAGCATCAATGTTGCCGGTACAGATGCTCGCGCCGTCAAATCCGCAAACGTCAGCAACGCCAGTTTTGCCGCCCAGGAGATCATTCAGGTGAAGATCGACCGCCGCCGGAGTGTTAATGGCAATGTCCACGTCTTCGTCGCGGATGACGTTCCGCTCGATGACGGTGCCAACAACCGGGGTTCCACCGCTCCCGCTATTGATGTTGATTCCGACCGATCCGGGCGTCGCCGTGTCAGCCTGATCGGCTTTATTTCCGGCAATAATGTTGCCGATGATCTTGTTGCCATTGAAGGTATCGGGCGGCAGGCCAAACGCAGGGCCCACATGAGAGTGAAGGGCAACGCCTCCGAGTCCATTGTTTGTCAGCTGGTTATCTATGATCACGTTGCCGGAGACACGGCCGGGGCCGGCGCCATCCGAAAACATCCCCACTCCCGAGCCTCCGATTTGTACTCCATTGTGAGAAGAAATATTTTCGGAGACAACATTGTTGTCAACGCCATAGTGCCGCGCAAATGGTGGCGTAACCGCGCCAGAAGGCGGATGGGAGGCAAGTACAATGCCACACTCCAGCGGGTTGTCCGTGACGACATTATGCGTGATCAGGTTGCCGCGGCTTTCGCCGGTCTCGTCGCTGATCAGGACTCCGTCGGCGTTGCCGCGAATTAAATTGCCGGACAGGGTCGAATTCACTGTTCCCACCAGATGAATCGCTCCGCCGCAATCGCCCGTCTCGTCGGTTTCATAGGTTCCATCGCCCGGCTGGTCGGGGCAACCGGTGTTCGCGCCGGTGAATTGCAATCCTCCGGATTTGTCGTTCTCCAGAACATTGCTGTCGCGGATAATGACGTCCGAGGCGCTGACCACTAGAATGCCTTCAAATTGCGCATCGCGAACCGTGAATCCGGCAACGATAACGTCGTGCAGGCCGTGATTGTCGAACCCGTCCACGAATATGCCGTGCGCAAGACCGGTCGCGTTAATGATCGATGAATTCGCTCCCGCTCCAATGAGCGAAACTGGAATGCCGATGGTGACTTCTTCTTTGTAGGTGCCGGCTTCAACGTTGATAATGTCATTTGCCCCAGCCGCGTTCACCGCCATTTGAATTTTCGAAAAACAACCGTGTGAACCACCGGGGTTCACGCAAAGGACGTTGGCAGTAGCTGACTGAGAGAGTGCAACCACGACGATTGCGCACAGGGCAAGCATGCCCAGATGTGCGCTGCTTTTTAAGATGTTCGGGCGCATAATCTCCTCCTCGAGACTGAAGTACTGACTTTGACTAAGACTGATTCGGATGGCGCAAATTCCTGAAACCCGCGCCACTGCTGCGAACTCCCTGAATTGGATGGCCCACAATAGGCTTTCTGTTCCGGGCGTGTCAAGCCTTAGCCTGTGGAATTAAAACGCCATGGCAGCGCCTGCCGGGAGGCGCTGGAACAGCAGTTGGCCTGGGCCGCGCTGAAGAATTGTGGCTACGACATCCCGCTGACGGCAGGTCGCCGTCAATATAGCGCTGAAGGTCTCAATCGCCAGCGGCAAATTGTTGGTGTTCGCAGCACGGATGCGACGCACCATGCGCCGCCAATTCTGAACAATCCGATCCGACGATCGCAACTAACGCGTCGTGGAAAGACGAAACGCGGAGTACGGAACTAAGCTTGGTACGGTCCAGCATTTCGAGAACAAAACGAGAGGGATTGATTAGTTTCAGTTCGATATTGCGACTTCGGCTCCAATGATGCAAAGAAACCAGCGCGGTCAGGCCCGCTGCGTCCACCGATTCAACGTCAGAGAGGTCGAGCACAATAACGCGAGTATCGTTTCCTGACACTACAACATTCTTGAGCACCCGAACGCCTTCGCCACGGACGAGACGTCCAACGCACTTCACAATTGCTACATCCTTCAATTTTTCGACATGTGCGGTCAACATAACTTGCTCCTCCGCGTGATACGTAAATAGACGTTTGTAAGTTCCGATTGTCACCATGCAGCCGGATTATTCGCCGAATTGACCTTTTCGGCTTCTTGCGCCAGCACTTAGAGACAAATGGCACATTGTCCCGCTTCAGGAATCCACCGAGTTGTGACATACGTCACAACCTTCCCGTTCATCCATGAGCTAAGGTCAGTGCGCGGACGCGTGTGTCCGCACCTATGCTCTATAAAACTCTTAGCGCGGCTGTTTACGGAATTGACGCCAGCATCATTGAAGTCGAGGTTGACATTTCTGGTATCAAGACAAGTGAGGACCACTTCCATACCGTCGGCCTTCCCGATGCCGCCGTGCGGGAAAGCCGCGACCGAGTGCGAGCGGCATTGAAGAATTGCGGCTACGACATTCCTCTTACACATATCACCATCAACCTTGCACCGGCCGACATCCGCAAGGAAGGTTCTGGCTTCGACTTGCCTATGGCGCTGGGGATTCTTGGAGCTTATGGCGGCCTGAATAAGAAAGAAGTGCCCGACTGCCTGTTCGTAGGGGAGCTTTCGTTGGATGGAGGCATCCGCAGCATTCGGGGCGCGTTGCCCATCGCAATTGAAGCGCGTGGAAAGAAGATATCGAAACTGATCGTTCCTGAACTCAACGCAAAAGAGGCAGCGATGGTGGGGGGAGTATCGGTTTATCCGGTGAAGTCGCTGCTGGATGTGATTCGCTTCGTGAATACCGGCAACGGCATTCAGCCGCTGAATGTGGACAGCGAAACACTGCTCACCGAGTCGCAGCAATTCACCGTGGACTTCAAGGACGTGCGCGGACAACAGACCGCCAAGCGCGCCCTGGAGGTGGCGTGCGCTGGCGGCCACAACATTCTGATGATTGGACCTCCGGGGTCAGGCAAAACCATGCTGGCGAAACGCATGCCGACGATCCTGCCGCCATTCACCTTCGAAGAGGCGCTGGAGACGACGAAAATTCACAGCGTAGCCGGTGTGCTCGATGCTGGAGCGGGCCTGGTTGGTGTGCGTCCCTTTCGCTCGCCTCATCACACAATTTCCGACGCAGGCCTCATTGGCGGAGGTGCCGTCCCGCGCCCGGGAGAGGTGTCACTGGCTCACAACGGCGTGCTCTTTCTCGATGAACTTCCCGAGTTTCCGCGGAATGTTCTGGAAGTGATGCGGCAACCGCTGGAAGACGGCACCGTTTGTATTGCCCGAGCTTCAATGTCACTCACCTTCCCTTCCCGCTTCATGCTGGCCGCGGCGATGAATCCCTGCCCCTGTGGATATTTCAATGACCGCAGCCGCGAGTGTCATTGCACGCCTCCGATCATTCAACGTTACATGTCGAAAATCTCGGGACCGTTGCTCGACCGGATTGACATTCATATTGATGTGCCCGCGGTGAACTACAAGGAAATGCGTTCGGGAACGGAACCGGAAAACTCAGCGACTATCCGCGAACGGGTCATGCGCGCCCGCGACCTGCAATTGAAAAGATTTTCAGAATCCCCCAACGCCAAGATCTATTGCAACGCGCAAATGGCCCCGCGCCACATTCGAACATTTTGCGAGCTGTCTGCCGATTGCGAGCGTTTGTTAGAACGGGCCATGGCGCAACAGGGACTTACTGCACGCGCGCATGATCGCATTTTGAAAGTGGCGCGTACGATTGCCGATCTCGACGGCGCACCCGTCCTCGCACCAAAGCACATCGCCGAGGCGATTCAATATCGAACTTTGGATCGAACATTCTGGGCGTAAAGGCATCTATTCACACCAGTAAAATCAGAATTCGTGTATGCATTGGACAAAGACACGGCATAGTTTTCAATATGCGGGGACTGGAACAATCCAGTCGCTCATTGGGTGGAGTCCGCCACAGTCTAAACAACCCGTCATGGGAAATTGCGCTGCGCAATACGGGCACATGGCGTGGGTTTGGAAAGTGTCGAAGGGCTGCTTGCATACTCCACATTTCCACAGGTCGCCGACGGATGGTGCTGTTTTGCATTGCGGACACGCAAACCCTTCGCGGCGCGGCAACTTCTCTACGCGCAATAATGCCTGCGCCTGTCGCAATCCGCTCCAGCAGTTCATTAACATGAAAACCGCTATCGCGCCCAACCACACGGAATGTGTCCACACGGCGAGACCAATGAAGGCGGCCACGCCAAGGAAACCAATGACCGTGGCGACCATCAAGCTGCGCGCCCGCCCCAGCACAAACCACAGCAGCGACCGAAGAATCTGCCCGCCATCCAAAGGATAGATAGGAAGTATGTTGAACAACAACAGTGCCAGATTGACAATCCATACTGCCCGCAGTAGCGCGTGAGCATTGGGCATTGCTTCAGCAAATGCCAACGACCGGCTCAATACCCCCATCCCCCACAAGACTGGTACAAGCACTACGTTCACCAGAGGGCCAGCCGCTATGCTCCAAAGGGTCGCGCCGGGTCGCGGTGGCGGATTGACGTACGCCACTCCACCGAGCGGCCACAAAACAATCTGGTTTGCAATACCTCCAACCTGGCGGCAAGCGAGCGCATGCCCATATTCATGGAGCAGCACGATGAGAAATAACGCCAGATACTCCAGCACGTTGAAAGTGAGCGAAGAGTAGCGGTTCGCGCGGGACTCGATTTCATACACTGCGACCAGAAACCAGGACCAATGCAGAAACACGTCCACCCCGATGGCCCGGAACAAGTGAAGTGATCCCTGGCGAGCGCTTGGCATATGCGAGATTTATAACATGGCAGCGGTCCCAAGTTTCGAGTCGCGAGGCTTGCTGTGAGCCGACGATCCCAACCGATTGTTTACAAATTTTTACCATCCAATTCACAACCATTGACCGAAACCTGGTTTCTCAGTAACTGGAGTGCGTTCTCACAGCTTCGAGTCTATGCATCATAAGAAAAAATTATGTCGTATAAGAAAAATTGCTATGCAAGTTTGATCCGAGTGACTGCGGCGTTCGTTTACCGCGCGACATTCGCCGTAATTGCTGTGGCGATTTTGGGCACCACGGCGTCGGCACAATCAACAGCTACAAATGCGAATCCATCTTCGAATGACCCATCTACATCGGCCCAGGACGCGACAGCATCGCAAGCGGGCAAGCCCGCTGCAACGGTCTCGGTGCAGGTCAACGTGGTCAATGTGCTTGCCACGGTCCGCGACAAGCATGGAAAAATCTTCCCCAACCTCGCTCAAAGCGACTTTGTGTTGACAGAAGATGGCCGGCCGCAAACCATTCGGTATTTCACCAAGGAGAGTGATCTTCCGCTCACATTGGGTTTACTGGTGGATACAAGTTTGAGCCAGCGAGCGGTCCTTGAACAGGAGCGCAGCGCCAGCCACAGCTTTCTGGATCAGATGGTGCGCGAAGATAAAGATAAAGCATTTGTAATCCACTTCGACCGGGAGGTGGAGTTGTTGCAAGACCTCACGGGCTCGCGGGAGAAGCTGGAAGCCGCGCTCGATTCGTTTCAAACTCCAGAGCTCAAGCGAGCCAGCGCCGGTGGAAACGATCCCGACGATGATGATCCAAACTCAGGACGCAGCGGGGGCAGACATTTCGGCGCCGGCACCCTGCTCTATGACGCGGTTTATCTGGCCTCCGACGAGTTGATGAAAAAGCAGCAAGGGCGCGAAGCGCTGATTGTGCTTTCTGATGGCGTTGACCGGGGCAGCAAAGAATCCCTTGAAACTGCAATCGAAACGGCGCAGCGGTCGGACACGGTGGTGTATTCAATTCTATGCAAGGATGACGAGATGGAGCGGGGCGGCAGAGGCGGTTTTGGCTATCCCCGCATCGGCGGTGGCGGGATGGGTGGTCCCATGGGAGGCGGTGGACGGCGTGGCGGAGGTAGACGTCAAGAAGAGCCGCGTCCGGATTCTTGATCGCATTTCCAAGGAAACCGGCGGGCGCTTGTTTGAAGTCTCCAAGAAACAGCCGATTGGCGAAATTTACTCGCAGATCGAAGAGGAACTTCGGAACCAGTACAGCATCGGCTACACTCCCGACAGAAAAACGGCAGACGCACCTGGCTATCGAAAAATCCAGCTCACCACGAAGCAGAAAGACCTCGCCGTTCAAACCAGACAGGGATATTACGCAGACCGGTGAAAGTACTATTGAACATGCATATCAATGTGCGCCAGCGCATCCGGTTCATGTCTTGCACTCTTAATTGGCTCATCAACCCACTGGCGAAGAGCCTTCCCGTTGAGGTTCACCTGGACGACGGTGAAAGTATCGTCCCGTTCTGATTCTACGATCAATAAGCTTAGGCCTTCGTTGGTCGCTCTCGTATAGATGACCGTCCACTCGCCATCGTTTTTGGACCAGACTTCAACGAACGATTGCCATTCGGGGCCAAGTGAGTGCGCCAAGTTTTCCTTCAGCGAGTAGCTGTCTTGAGGCGGAACATGGAATTTTGCAAACTCGGCCATTCTTAGCCCCCCAATTCCGGAGCCAGTTAGAAACGGCCTTGCCAGCCACAGTCCAGGAATCCCATGATGGCGAACCGCGTAACGGGTTTCTACTACTTTCACGACGGTTTTAATACCTGTATCAGCATTTGCGAGCACGCATGCGGTCACAAGGGTAATTGGCAGCAGCCACAATGCGCGGTTCACTTTTTCACCGTCGTTTCCGGAGATGGTTGTGGCGTTACCGTCTTTTTCGGCCGCGCGTGAATGCCCTTCGGGATGCCGAAATTGCCGCTCAGTCCGTTCAGGTCATCGGGATTGATAGGGCCATCTAGATCCACAAACGTCAACTCAGTCGGTTCCTCGGCCAAAATCACCATGCCGAGGGTCCGATCGCCCGATGTCTTGATGTATATGCTGACTTTCTCTTTGTCAGTTTTGCTGTCAACGTCAACCATTTGCGACCACTCCGGTCCTTGCAACTGGGCGCGGATTGGTTCCACATCGGCCTGAGTGAATTCTCCCGGGGTCTTAAACTCCAGGCTCCTGACATAAATGCCGTTCAGTTTC
>DASYGR010000202.1:0-9287 GCA_035999525.1 Terriglobales bacterium | reverse complement strand
GGAAATATCGTCACCTACGTCGTCAATCGCAACATCAATTTCACCAATATTTGTTTTGTGGGATGCAAGTTTTGCGCCTTCAGCCGCGGTCCGCGAGAGTCTGACACGTATTTTCTAAGCCCGGAGCAGGTCGCCGGTAAGGCTGTTGAGGCGGCGGAGATTGGTGCGACCGAAGTCTGCATCCAGGGCGGCCTTCCGCACGGACTTGATCCATTTTATTATCGCGATATTTTGCGCGCAGTGAAGAAAGCCGTGCCTGCGATGCATATCCACGCGTTTTCGCCAATGGAAATTCTGTACGGCATCCAACTTACTGGGATGCCGCTGGCCGATTACCTGAGCATGTTAAAAGATAACGGCCTTGGAACCTTGCCCGGCACCGCAGCGGAAATTCTCGATGACGATGTGCGGTTCGTGCTATCCCGCAACAAACTTTCTGCCGCTCAGTGGAAGGAAATCATTCGCACTGCGCATCTATGCGGAATTCGTACGACCTCAACTCTTATGTATGGACATGTCGAGACTCCGGAACATTGGGTCAATCAGTTGCTTCTGTTGCGTGAAATTCAGCAGGAGACTGCCGGTTTTACTGAATTCGTGCCGCTCGGTTTTGTGCATCAGAACACGCTCCTTTTTCACCAGGGGCTCGCACGCTCAGGCCCGACTCTTGCCGAACATCTTAAGATTCATGCCTTAGCGCGAGTCATGCTCGCAGGATCTATCAATAACGTTCAAGTCTCGTGGGTGAAACTGAATCGCAGACTTTCTCAACTGTGCCTGCATGCGGGAGCCAACGACTACGGCGGAACGTTGATGGAAGAAAATATTTCGCGTGAAGCTGGAGCTACAGCCGGACAATATACCAGTCCCGAAGATTTCCGATCTTTGATTATGGAAATTGGGCGCATCCCCGCCGAGCGGAATACTCTATATACCCGGTTGAATATTAAGGCGCATTGCGAAACATTTTCAGCAGAACAAATCTTGGAAGCAGAGTTCGCGTGATTCGTCCTATTGGGATTTTGGGAGGAACCGGGCCGGAAGGTTTTGGCCTAGCCCTGCGCTGGGCTCGGGCCGGGGAAACGGTGATTATCGGTTCGCGTGATGCCAAGCGGGCTCAGGAATCGGCTGCAAAAATCAAACAGATCGTGGGCGAAGCCGGAAAAATTTCCGGCGACGAAAACACGGCGGCCTGTGCAAGAGCAGGCGTCGTCGTGTTGACGATTCCGTTTGAAGGTCACGCTGCGTTGCTGAAACAGATCAAAACCTCCATTCGTCCTGGGACGGTTGTGGTGGACGCAACTGTTCCTCTGGCCGCCAGCGTTGGCGGGCGGGCAACCCGAACCTTGGGCGTTTGGCAGGGCTCGGCTGCGCAAGAGTCCGCTGAACTTGTCCCCAGCGGCATCCCGGTGGTGGCGGCGTTCCAGAATACTTCGGCAGAATTGCTAAATTCCGATCAGCCGATTGATTGCGATGTGATTGTGTGCAGCGATGATCCGGCGGCCAGTAGCGAAGTCCAAACTCTAGCGACAAAAATTCCGGGAGTTAGAGCGATTGATGGCGGCAAGCTTGAAAACTCCCGGATTCTCGAGCAAATTACCGCTCTACTGATCGGGCTGAACATCCGACACAAAGGCCATTCTGGAATTCGTATCACTGGCCTACCTGCTGCGGCGTATCATCTCTAAATCTTGCCCGAGCCACCGCCAACCGCGACTCCCGTGAGCGGATCCCGAGATGACGCGACCAACGGTCCACGCGCAATCCAATTTAGAAATGTTTCTTATCGCCTTGAGAACGGGCGTGAACTGCTGCACGATCTGAATCTCGAAGTGCGGCGGGGCGAGACTGTTGTCCTGCTCGGCCGCAGTGGATGCGGCAAGACAACTACGCTCAAATTGATCAACTGCCTGCTTACGGCCAGCAGCGGGGATCTTCAAGTGGAAGGGCGTTCACTCAACGAATGGGACGTGATTAAGCTGCGTCGGCGAATTGGCTATGTGATCCAAGAGGTGGGACTGTTTCCTCACTTCACCATTGAACAAAACATTGGGTTAGTTCCAAAGATCGAAGGATGGACGAAGAACCGCATTCATCAACGCGTCGAAGAACTAATGCGGCTCGCCGGATTAGATCCGCAAATTGCTGCTAGATATCCGCATGAGCTTTCCGGCGGGCAGCGGCAACGAGTCGGAGTCGCGCGGGCGCTGGCTGCCGATCCTCCAATTCTGCTGATGGACGAGCCATTCGGCGCGCTCGACCCTTTGACGCGCGTTGAGTTGCAACAAGAGTTTCTGGCTTTGCAATCCCGTCTGAGGAAATCGGTTGTATTTGTTACTCACGATTTGCGCGAGGCGTTGTTGTTGGCTGATCGAATAGCCCTGATGGACGATGGCCGGTTGGTGACGATTCTTACGCCCGATGAATTTACAGAGTCCCGCGAACCACTGGTGTCCGCTTATGTCGCCGCTTTCTCGACGAGCGAAAAGCGCGACAAGGAGCACCGATGAGCTTCTGGCAATTTATGTTGCAGAATCGCGCTGAAGTGTTACAGCTAACCCTTGAGCACCTTTGGATGGTTGGCTGCTCGATGGTTCTTGCCATACTCATCGGAATCCCGCTGGGAATTCTGATCACTCGATGGCCCAGGCTGAACAAACCGGTTCTCGGCAGCGCAAACATTATTCAAACGATTCCGAGCCTCGCGCTGTTTGGATTTCTGCTGCCGGCTCCGTGGATCGGAGCACGAGCAGACCGCCTCGCAATATTGGCGCTGACGCTCTATGCTCTTCTGCCGCTTATCCGCAATACGTATGTTGGCATTCGAGGAGTTGACCGCTCCGTGATCGAAGCTGGCCGCGGAATGGGAATGACCGGTTCGCAGCTGTTGTGGCAAGTGGAGTTACCACTCGCCCTGGGAGTAATTATCGCGGGGGTGCGCGTCGCGACTGTGATTTCGGTTGGCCTGGCGACTATCGCCGCCGCCATTGGCGCTGGCGGTCTGGGTGAATATATTTTTCGTGGACTCGCTATGGTCAACAATCAGGTCATTCTGGCCGGAGCGATTCCGGCGGCCATCATGGCTTTATTGGCGGATGTCAGCTTCGGATGGCTGGAAAAGCGGTTGACCCACTCAGTCAGCAATTGATGAAAACCATTGTCATCCCGACCGTAGCGCAGCGAAGCGAGCGGAGCGGAGGGACCTGCTTCTTCACTGTGGAACTAGTTGTTCTCGCGATTGCTGGGCTATTCGCTTTCACATCCTGCGGACCACCCCGCGCGAACCTTATCGTTATAGGGTCCAAAAACTTTACCGAGCAACTTATTCTCGGCGAAATATTCGCGCAGCAAATCGAAAATAAAACCGGGCTTCCCGTCGAACGCCGTTTCTATCTGGCCGGAACTTATATCTGCCAGCAGGCCATCCTAGGTGGGCGGATTGATATTTATCCCGAATATACCGGTACCGCACTCACAGCAGTTCTGAAAGAGACTGCCAGCGCGGGCAAGGCAGATGTTTACTCGCGCGTGAAATCTGAATACACGCGAAGGTTCAATCTAATGGTCGGGCAGCCCCTCGGATTCAACGACACGTTCGCAATTGAAATTCGGGGAGACGACGCTCGCCGTCTTCACCTCACTACGATTTCGCAAGCGGCCGCATATGCCCCCCATTGGCGCGCGGGATTCGGTTATGAATTCATGGAGCGGCCCGACGGTTATAAGGGATTCGCCGCGACTTACGGCCTGCATTTCGCCGAGGCTCCGCGCATTATGGACCTCGGGCTCCTCACGCGGGCGCTGACAAATCATCAGGTTGACTTGATCGCTGGCAATATGACCGACGGGCTTATTCCGGCTTTGGATTTGTACGTTTTAAAAGATGATCGCAACTATTTCCCCCCTTACGAAGCCGTGCCGATCATTCGCCAGGAAACGTTAACCCTCCATCCCGAAGTCGGACGAGCATTGGATGCACTCGCAGGGAAGATTTCCGACGAAGAGATGCGCCAACTAAACTATGCCGTGGATGGGCAGCACCGAGACGTAAAAGAAGTGGTGCGGGAATTCCTGCACCGGAAGGGCTTGTAGGGTGGTTCAAGGAACACTCTTCAAGCGCCTTTAGACAGTTCGACCCGCACACCCAAACGTTACTTGACTGTAGGCAATCGCCTTGATTCTGAACTCCGTTGCATTGGTGTACGTATCATTTTTGGTATGAGGAAACGGCTCGCTTTAAAGTCTACCTTTGTTTTGGGGCTGTACATTTTGCTTTCAGTGGTTGCCGGCGTCCTTGTGGCCGAGGGCGCCCTTCATCCTACACGCCGCCAACTCACATCATCCGAAATTCGAAGAGAGACCCTGCAAACGGGCTACGAAAATGCGGTCCTGGCCGATGTAACCAATACGGCGGAAGACGGCGTCGTCCTGCGCGCATGGGAAATTCGCCCTGAAAACACAAATGGAGACGTCGTGATCCTTCTGCATGGACTCAGCGACAATCGTGTTGGTATGCAGGGCTACGCTGATCTGTTTTTGAGCCACGGCTACAGCGTTCTAATACCGGACGCTCGTGCGCACGGTACAAGCGGTGGAGCGCTCGCGACATATGGCTTGCTGGAAGCCGATGACATTCATAGCTGGTTTGATTGGTTAGTCGCCGCACGTCATCCGCAGTGTATATACGGCTTCGGTGAATCTATGGGCGCGGCGGAACTTCTGCAATCATTGGGAACAGAACCGCGCTTCTGCGCCGTGGCGGTGGAGTGTCCTTTTTCGAATTTCAGAGAAATTGCGTACGACCGGGTGGGACAACAATTCAACGCAGGCCCGTGGGTGGGAAGGACGATCTTATGGCCCGTTGTAGAGAGCGCATTTTTGTACTCACGTTGGAAGTATGGCCTAGATTTTAAGCAGGTCTCGCCGGAGGACATTGTCGCGAGTACTAAAGTCCCAGTGTTTCTGATTCATGGCCAAAACGATACCAACATTCCTATCCGTCATTCGCGTCGTATTGTTGATCGCAATCCGTCCGTCGTCTTGTGGGAAGTACCAAACGCCGGGCACACTGGAGCGGTCAGCGCTTCTCCGGAGGAATTCAACCGCAAGCTTGTCGAATGGTTCGAGAATCATTCCATCCCGAATTAAGCCCAAAGTGCATCCCATCACCCAGTTATCAAGTTCTGGGTAACCGCAAGGGGGTTGCGCTCCCCAAGGCGCAACCCTGCGGGCGATAAAGCACGATCTCTAGTACTTGTCATAAAACATGAGCATCGATCCAAGTTGACGTTCGTGATCATCGGGAAATCCGCACTGAGTAGCGAATTCATCGGTGTCCCGAAACGTGCCGAACAAACGATCCCACCAAGTGATGTCTCCATAGTTAAATTGGTGAAGATCAAGTTGATGATGAACGGAATGGTGTTCCGGCCGCTGTAGAAAGTAACCAAACCAATGGGGCGTCCGGAGATTGCTGTGGTAGAAATATTCACCCAGTACTGCGAAAACGTTGTACCACATCGCGCCAGCCGTCGAAGCTCCCAGCACTGAGAACATAAGCGCGCTGACGATCATCGAATCAAGTACGATCTCAATCGGGTGCTTGTAAAAGGCAGTCATCATTTCGATGCGGGCCGGGCTGTGGTGAATCTGGTGGCAGATGCGCCAAAGGAAATTAACATCGTGACGGGCACGGTGCCACCAATAGAAGACGAACGTCCCCAAGAACCATCCCAGCAGGCCTTCGATCCCGGCTGGCATCGCGTAAGAGATGTGAAATAGCGACCGGTTTTGAAACCATCGGTTCCACGCATTGCCAGCCAATAAAACGATACTGACCTGACAGCCATTGAGGAACGCTGCTCGAACGTACCATCCGGGCGCCTCCGGGAGTTCTCTTCCTGGCACTACTCGCTCAAGAATGAAGAATGCGAGAGTAGCTGCGATGATGATCACGATCTGAACCATATTCTTCTCCTTTTGCTGCCGCTTCAAGTCCGGAGCGACTGACGAGTCACAAGCATAGCTAGCGATGCCTGCGATTCGCGACATGGGACAAGACAGTTTTTTTAACTGTCACATACCCAATTGGAGTGGTCTGTCAGGGCCAGCGACGAGTGTTTTTTCTCACTCGACTAGCGCGGTAGTAGAATTCGTTAATTGCCATGCGACTCTCGCTCAGCAAGAACAGCGATGTCCCTCTACAACAGCAATTGACTGAGCAGCTTGTCTACTTGATCGCAACTGGAGGGTTACCCGACGGCAAGCAGTTGCCAAGTGTGCGCTCGCTCGCGAGAACGCTTGGCATCCATCACAACACGGTAAGCAAGGCGTACCAGGATCTGATAATCCGCGGCTGGGCCACAGGACGGCACGGAAGCAGGCTCTCGGTCAGCCATTCGCAAGCTCCGCAAAACGTTCGTGATCTGGATGGTGTGATCAATCAAACCATTCAAACGGCCCGACAGATGGGGTATTCCCTACAAACACTGCAGGGACGGGTACTGGAGCGCCTCTTTGAGCAAGCTCCGGACCACATTTTGGTTGTTGAGGAGGAACCCGAGCTTCGACTCATCATTCAGGCAGAGATTTGTTTGAGAGTAGGAGGTTCGTCGAGGCTTGCTCTCCGGAACAGCTCAAAAAGTCTCCACAATTAGTAGTGGGATCTCAGGTGGTTGCCCCGGATTACGCTTCCCAGCATTTAATGGCGCTGGTTCCGAAACACCAAGCGGGGGTTGTGCTGAAATTTGCCGGCGCTGATGATCACATTGAACTGATCAGGAATCTCGCGGAGGCGTCCATGATTGCGATGGCCTCGGTGAGCCCTACTCTTCTGAAAACCGGCCAAAGCCTGCTTGCTCCTGTACTGGGCCGTCGCCACACCTTTCGAAAGGTACTGCTTCCGCTTAGAGGTCACGCTGACCTCCGTGGTCTGGACATTGTATTCTGCGATACCTTGGCGATGCCCATGGTTCGCTGCAACAACAAAGTTCATTATCGGCTGGTTGCCACCGGTTGCCTGGATGATCTTGACGCTGTCTTTGAGTATGCCGGGCCGAGAAGCGGAGAAGCAGCGAACGTAGAGCTTAGCCGCCGAAGAAATAGAAAGAGGAGTTAACCTACTCCGCGAGTCGGGCGGGCTCTCGAACAAACATTGCGTACGACAAGTCTGTAAAGCGTCGCCTCTACATCAGCCAAATCGCGTCCACGTCCACTACGACTTGCGTTCGTGGAATCTTTTGCTGGTATACATGGGCCAACATTGTTCGCAGCAGCACATTCAATTTTTCGCGGCTTGCTGACTTCAGCACGAAATGATAGCGGTAGTCTTGCTTAAGACGGACGATTGGCGCGGCTGCCGGGCCGAGAACGCGAATTCCTTCATGCCGCGTTTTCTCGAACCATTGGCCTAATTGTCCTGACCACTTCAAAGCGTCATCGAGTTTGTTGCTGCGGACCAAAACATTCGCCAACGCACTGTAGGGCGGATAATGCATCCAACTGCGGAATTGCAATTCTTTTTCGTAGAAGCCGACGAAATCATGCTGCGCCGCATATTGGATGGCGTAATGATCGGGAACGTACGTCTGCACGACTACGCGCCCCGGACTGCCTCCGCGGCCCGCTCTGCCCGCGACTTGAGTGATTAATTGGAATGTGCGCTCGGCAGCGCGGAAGTCCGGCATGCTTAATGCCGCGTCGGATCCGACGACTCCCACCAGGGTCACACCATGAATGTCGTGTCCCTTCGCAATCATTTGCGTGCCGACTAGCATATCGAGTTCGCCTTCATTCAACGCATTTAGAGCGCGTTCAAAATCCTCCTGCCCACGCACGGTGTCGCGATCCAGGCGGCCGATTCGAGCTTGCGGAAACATTCCATGGAGCAACTCCTCCAGCTTCTCGGATCCGGTGCCGAGGAAAAATACGTATTCGCTCCCGCAATGCGCGCAGGTCTTGGGAATGGGCGCAAGATGCCCACAATAATGACATTCCATTCGGTGCGTACGCTTATGGTGAGTCAGAGCGATGGCACAATTCTTGCACTCGAGCTTTTTCCCACAGGTGCGGCACAGGACGACCGGCGAATAGCCACGCCGGTTCAGTAGAACCATGACCTGTTCTTTGCGGTCCAAACATTCTTTAATTTCGGTGGCAAGTTTGCGGGAGATCACCTGCTCGTTTCCTGTTTCCTGAAACTCCTGACGCATGTCAATAATTTCGACTTCCGGCAGCGGACGCTGCTCCACGCGGTCGGGCAATTGCAGCAACGTGTATTTGCCCTGCTTCGCGTTAAAGTACGATTCAAGCGAAGGGGTTGCGGAACCAAGGACGACGACTGCTCCCGACATTTTCGCCCGCATCACCGCGACATCGCGTGCGTGATAGCGCGGCATTTCTTCCTGCTTGTAAGAAGAGTCTTGCTCTTCGTCCACGATGAGTAGCGCGAGATTCGACACCGGAGCAAAAACCGCCGAGCGTGTGCCGACCACGATTCGCGCATCGCCACGCTTGATGCGATGCCACTGTTCGGCGCGCTCTCTATTTGTAAGTGAAGAGTGAAGGACCGCGACTTCATTTGCAAAAACATGGTGCAAATCGGCGGCCATGGCCGGTGTTAGCCCAATTTCAGGAACCAGCAAGATTGCGGATCGTCCAGATTCAAGCACCGAGCGCATAGCGGCAAGATAAACCGCCGTCTTGCCGGAACCGGTGACACCGTGCAACAACGTGCCCGAAAACGCCAATGCTTGCACACTTTCTTTGATTTGGTTCAGCGCATTTTGCTGATCAGCGTTGAACTGAAAATCCAAAGGTGGAAGGCGGCCCTTGAGGCGGGAGAAAACAAACTCTGGCGCGTCCGCTTCGGCCAGAATGATCTCAACCAATCCTCGCTTGACGAGCGCCGTCAACGCCGTTCGCGGTGTCCCGGGCTGTTGCAAATCTTCTACGGGGCTTCTGCCCCCGGCTTCTCTGAGCCTCCCGATCAATTTCTGCTGGTTCGAATTTAATTTGCCTTCCGAATGTTTTAAAACTGCGACTTTAACCCGCCGAGTCAAATCGCGAACATTCGATACATCCTCTCTCGCGATCCATTTTTTGCGGATCATTCCAGCAAGCAACGATTTCGAAACACGCAGCACGGATCGCAGAGTGTGTTCTGGCGTGATTTCCCGCGATGCCAAATAATCGAGAACCGAGATTTCAGCGAACTGCTCGTCAGGAGTCTTGCGCGAGCGGGCGGACGATCCTGAAACTCCCGCCGCATAGAGCGCTTCGTGGCCTTC
>DASYGR010000201.1:0-8045 GCA_035999525.1 Terriglobales bacterium | reverse complement strand
TTACTTTATTGTCACGGTGAATTATTTTTATTGTCATGCTGAGCCTGAGCTTCCGCTCGCGGAAGCTCGGATAGTCGAAGCACTCCTAACCCCGGGCCCTCAGTGTCATGGGCCCACCAGTTACTTCTTGATCCGAACCTGCACTCGTGTTCCTTCCGAGAGCTCGCCATCCAGGAGTTCGATCTTCCCTCCGCGAACCACGCCATTAAATTCCTGCCTCGCAGCGGCTGACATTGATGAACTCGCGGGCGTCCGCGCCATACCGGTCGCTTGGGACCGCCCCATTCCTTTATCCATAGCGGCATTTGCCAGATCGTCGGCTTCCTGATTGTGTCCGCGCAGCACGTGGCCGATTGAGAACCAATCCAACTGCGCGATTAAATCTTTCGCGCGCCCATGAAGCTCCTGCAGGGTGGAATTCTTCACTTTATAAATGCCTTTGATTTGCCGCACGAGAAGTTCGGAATCGCTAATGACTTTCAGCGCTTTATGGTTGTGGTTTACGGCGTATTCGAGCGCCGCGATCAAACCTTGATATTCGGCGACATTGTTAGTTTGGTGTCCCAGATATTCGCTGAGTGCAGCAACTTTCTTCCCCGTTTCATCCTGAATCACAACGCCGTATCCGGCCGGGCCGGGATTGCCGCGCGCTCCACCGTCGCTATAGGCAACGAGATGGCGTTCAGGAGCATTGTCACGATTTGTGCCAAAAACTGCTGCGGCTCTCGGATTCATCTTCCTGCCGCCAGCCTCGTGGCGAGCCGCATGGGCAGGTTAGCCGCCATGATTCGCTCCTGCGCGCCCTTCAGATTGTAGGGAGTGCGGCAAAAAGTCACGACGCGCGACTCGGTGTTGTAGAGCGCAAACGCCGCCCGCCAGTTGCCATCGCGCGGCTGCCCGACCGAACCCGGATTAATCAGGTATCGAACGCCCTCCTTTAAACGAAATTCGCTGGTTTCAACCTGCCCCACGGTCTGGTATTCCGGATAAGCCAGGTCGCCTTTGTTTTCCGCGGTAACGGAAAAGCTGCCTTGAAGATGGGTGTGCCCGAAAAAAGTGAGGGCGCTCGAAGAAACCATCAATGGCTCAATCGCGTCGTGCATCGTTACAAGGTATTCGTCCTCATCCATCGGCGATCCGTGGACGAACTGCACATCATCTAACCCCTCAATTTTGGCGGGTCCAATCGGCAACGCACGAAGCCATTCCAGATTTTCCGCAGGCAGGTGCTCGCGAGTCCATAGCGCCGCGATCCCGGCTACGGGGTTGAAATCCTTCAGATCGGTAATTCCGCAGACCGCTTTATCGTGATTTCCGCGAACGAAGAACTCGCCCAATCCCTGAACCCGCTTGATGACCTCGTTGGGGCTGGCGCCATATCCCACAACATCGCCGAGATTTGCGACCATGTCGTGCGCGGGAGCCGCAGCAAGACAAGCCTCCAAGGCCTCAAGATTGCTGTGAATATCGCTCAAAATAAGTATGCGCAATGGGCTCCCGGCAAAATGGCGATTATAGACCTATGCACAATTCCGCGTGCAGATCGAAGGAGTTTGGTCGTGGATACAACCTCCTTTGTGCCGATTTTGCAGCTAAGTATCGGCAAACAATAGCTCCAATCGGCGCCGCAGCATTTGGCCCGTTAGTGCCATTTACGTAAAAGCGCTCACCCGATATTGTCTCTCTTGAGCAAACTTCGGGGGAGGGTTGCTCGACCTTAACGTCCCCAGACTCTAACCAGTCTGGGGCGTTTTTTTGCTTGCATACACAAGCCAGAGTTGCGCTGCGTCCGAAATCACGACCAATTCAATGCGGCACTTTTCAGAGCACTCAGCGGCCCGCACGCTTGGCTGGCGATAACGCTCGCAGAAGCGACTGAAAGTCCGCCGGGGGCTCGCAGTCAACAGCGATGCTCTTTCCCGAGCGGGGATGAATGAACTGAAGATGGCACGCGTGAAGAGCGACCCGGTCAATCCGCTGCTCTGACGCTTCTTCCGGATGGTATTTTCTGTCTCCAATGACTGGATGGCCGATCGCCGAAAATTGCACCCGGATCTGATTCTGCAATCCCGTCACCAGTGTCACGCGCACGAGTGCCGCAGCGCGAAGACGCCGTTCAACGCAATAACGCAATTCAGCACGGGCCGCCCGTGCGTTCCGCTCGCTGGTCAGCTTTTGAAACATTCCTTCTCGCCGAAAGTAGTGAACAAGCGCGCCTTCTTTGGCGCCGGGATGCCCTCGAATTACTCCCAGATACTGCCGCATCGGGCTATGGCTGAGAAACTGTTTAACCAGTGCATCTCGATCGCGTTCGGTTTTTGCAAACAGAATTACTCCGGACGTAAAACGATCAATGCGATGTACGACGAAAGCTCGCTGTCTCCTCGATTTCAATTCCGCGGATAGTAGAGACCACGCAGATGGCGCGCCTGAGCCTTCCACCGGCACAGCATGCAGTCCGGCGGGTTTATTGACGGCCACGACGGCATCGTCTTCATAAAGGATTGTGAGTTCTCGTGCGAGACGCGGACTCCTCCGGTTCCTTGCCGAACCCGGCATCAGCTGTCCTTGCGGTACAGGAGATTCCGCATCGCTAGCCTCCGGGCCTCGTTCGCTTCACGCACTGTTTTGCGCTCATCGGCGTCCATGCGCCGCCCAGTTTCGGGAACGGTTGCTTCGGGCGTGCTGCACTGAGGGCAGCGGTTGGCGAACCCGGGTTTATCCGGCTTCAGTTCGAACTCTTCCCCGCAGACAGCGCAGATTTTGATGGGGAAAGCCATTTGCACCCTATGATACGACGGTCATCTCATAAGACGGGCATCCCGCGAAAGGGCAGTTATTGTCTCCTCAATTTCGTCCCGCGATCGGATAGCCCTGCCAGACGTATTCAAGCGCCTCAGGCAGGGTCTGTTGTTTCACCGCCCGGTCCACATGCCCTGCGTTGCGGGCGAACACGAACTGGTAATGATAGCCCTTCGCAGCCAGCACTTTCGCCATCTTCTCATTGGCGACGACCCAATCGTGCATGTGATCGTCCATCACATTTGGATTGAAAAGGTCCCGGTCGCCTACCTCCATCCAGATTCGCAACGGCTTGGCCGGATTATTCGGGATCAGGTGTTCATGAAATTCCCAAGCGCCGTGCGGGGTCTCCGGGTTATAAGGCCACTGTTGATTAACATACGTGCCCGAATAGGTGAGGACGCGGTGGTACAGATCAGGGCGATACCACGCCATGATCAATGCGCAGGAACCGCCGGAACTTCCGCCCATGGTGGCCCGGCCCTCGGGATCTTTCGTCAGCTTCACATGCGATTGCGCTTCCACGAGCGGCAGCACTTCTTTTTCTACGAATTCCGCATACGCCCCTGACATCGTGTCGTATTCCAGTCCGCGCTCGCTGCCCTGCGCATCGCCGCCGCCATTGCTAATCGAGATGGCGACCATCACCGGCACCTTGTGCTCTGCGATCAAGTTATCCAGCGCCGTGAAAAGACCTCGGTCGGGTCCGTCCGCGCCCACAATAAATGGCGCCGCCGTGCCTGGAACGTATTGCTTGGGAACGTAAACGGCCACGCGCCGAGTGTAGGGAGCGGGATGGCTCGTCGTCACAATTAACTTGCCGGGATCAGCGGGATTGACCGTGCCAAAGGTACCCGGCTCTCTTGCTATGCCAGGATAGATTTTACTGTCAGCAGAATTCATCGTGAACTCAAACACCGCTCCCTGCGGAATGCCTGGCTGCACGGACATCTCTGGCGCCGGGTTATGCGTGGGGCCAATAATAAAGTTTCCATCGACGGTCGCCGGAGCATTCGTGCCGTCAGGCAGTTCTTTGGCCCCGACATAACCGGGCGTGTTGGCATCGCGTGTGGGGAGAGCCGGTCTCGCAGCGCGTGCCGGCGCGGGTGGCGCTTGAGCCATCGCTGGGCCTACCGGGGAAATCAGCGTGATCATAAGTGCGATGCGTAAAGCGCGGTGCATTGAGAATCCTCTTTATCGTGATGGTTTTCGTTCCCGCCGGAGAACTTGCCGGTCGAGTGCCCAAATTGTAGTGGATAGGATGTCGTTGTGCTTCGGAAGTGACCAGGCTGACTAGCAGGCCACGCGCCTAGATGCCGGGCCTCGGATTCACGACTGGGCACCTCGCCCAATGACCGGCGCCGACTTCTACCAGCGGCGGGAATTTTTGAGCGCAGGCCGGAATCCGAAAAGTACATCGCGGCTCGAATCCGCATGCTGCCGAAATGCTATCAGCGGACGGCACTGTTCCTTCAATGGTTCGCAATGCAGAATTGCGATCCGTCGCGAGAGTTGGTACTGCACTCAAAAGGCCTCGCGTGTATGGATGGGCCGGTGCCCGGAATATATCTTCCTTCGATCCCATTTCGACGAGGCTCCCCGCGTACATCACGGCAACGCGATCCGCGACTTGCGAGACGACAGCTAAATCGTGCGAGATGAAAAGCATCGTAAGCCCAAACTTTTTGCGCAAATTCGCCAGCAAATCAAGGATTTGCGCTTGAATCGTGACGTCGAGTGCGGTCGTGGGTTCGTCGGCAATCAGCAGCTGCGGCCGGTTAACGATGGCCATCGCAATCATGACACGCTGCCGCATCCCTCCAGAAAGCTGGTGAGGATAATCGCGGGCGCGCCGGCTTGCATCGGCGATGGCCACATCGTCCATCGCGCTTACAGCACGATCCCACGCTTCTTTTTTCGTGACTTTGTTGTGCGCGCGGACGGCTTCCGCGATTTGGTCCCCAACCCGCATTACGGGATTCAACGCCGTGGTCGGTTCCTGAAAGATCATCGCAACCTGAGTTCCGCGTAGTTGCCGCATGTTGTCTTGTGATAATTGAAGCAGGTCGCGCTGATCCTGATTTGGGATCCGAAAAATAATTTGACCACTCACCCGGGCTTCCAGCGGCAGCAGTCGCATCAAAGCTAGGGAGGTGACAGATTTTCCCGAACCAGATTCCCCCACAAGACCAAGAACCTCTCCGGGAGCGATCTCGAAACTAAGCTCTCGAACCGCAGTGGCTATGCGGCCAGACGATGCTGATCCGCGAGATGGAAACTCGACGGTCAGGTCGCGCACTTCAAGCAACGAATGCACGTGGTTATCGTAGCAGGGACAAATTGGAAATCTTTGATTGACTTGGCACAATGTCTCAATTTAGCTTCGGCAAAATGGTTGGCTCGCGGAGCTGTGCTCCGCTGGGCGGGTGAGGACCCCCACGTGAGCAAGGCTTATATGAAGAATTGTTATCCCCACGGTTGGGCGGCTCTCTCTGGATTATTTCTTTTGGCCTCTGTTCTGCCTTTCATGCTCGCCTGCGGTTCCAGCACGCCTTCAGAAACAACCACCACCACGCCGCCATCGAATAACTTTCAGACTGCCGCTCTCACCCGGCTCAGCCAGGATACGTTTACGAACGCCAGCAGCCAGCATTCCACCGAAGTCGAACCAGGTTTATATGCGTTTGGCTCGACGATGGTAACCGCTTTCCAAGTCGGGCGAATTTCGAGCGGCGGCGGGGCCGACATTGGATTCGCTACCTCTACCGACGCCGGAACGACGTGGAACAGCGGTTATCTTCCCGGAATCACAACTTTTCAGGGAGCAGGCTCCTTCACCGCGGCCAGCGACGCCGTCGTCGCCTTCGACGCCGCCCATGCCGTGTGGATGGTCTCATCTCTCGGAATCAATGCCACGGCTCAAGTCCTCGTCAATCGCTCGCCGGACGGAATCAATTGGGGAAATCCAATTGCTGTCAGCACAAGCGGAGATACCGACAAAAATTGGATCGTCTGCGACAACACGCCCGCCAGCCCCTTCTACGGTCATTGTTACGCGGAATGGGATGATCCCTCGAATCAGGACATCATTGAAATGAGCACCTCCAAAGATGGAGGCCTGACCTGGAGTCCCGCCCAGAACACGGCCAATCTGGCGCAGGGTGTCGGGGGCGTTCCGCTGGTTCAGCCCAATGGAACAGTGGTCGTTCCGATTCTGGGACTCTCGGGGAACGCTGAGATCATCACTGCGTTTACTTCTACCGATGGTGGTGTTAGTTGGAGCGCGCCCGTGACGGTCTCTCCGGTCACCGATCATCAAGTCGCCGGCAATCTCCGAACTTCCGCCCTGCCTTCGGCGCAACTGGACGCTACGGGCACGGTTTACGTGACCTGGCAGGATTGCCGTTTCCGAGCCAATTGTGCCTCCAACGACCTCGTACTCAGCACTTCGACGGATGGGGTCACTTGGACTAACCCAGCGCGTGTTCCGATTGATGCAACTACAAGCACCGTGGATCATTTCATCCCAGGTTTGGGCGTTAATCCCGCAACATCCGGCGCCAGCGCTCATCTGACACTGACATATTATTTTTATCCCGTCTCGAATTGCGGGACCACTTGCAGCCTTGGACTGGGCTACGTTTCCTCGCAGGACGGCGGGCAGACATGGAGCGCCCCAACTCAATTAGTTGGCGGCATGAGTCTTACCTGGCTGCCAAATACATTTTCGGGGCTGATGGTGGCCGATTACATTTCCACCTCCTTCATAAATGGCAAAGCCTTTGGAGTATTCGCGGTCGCGAATCCGCCCAATGGAACCGTTCTTAACGAGGCGATTTACACGACGCCGGCGCCGTTAGTCGCGGAGAAATCCGGCGGGAGGTTTAGTTCCAAACGAGAAAGCCCTGTTCCGAATGCAAAATCAGATCACGGCCCGCGACGGTTCTACGATGAGGACCATGAATATCCGATTCCCCCGCCGAAAAGAGATATGAGACGGTCGGCAAGAAAATGATGTTCTCGCATGAGGCCTTAAACATTGCGCGCAAACGCTTTTTACACAAAGAGTTTTGGATCCCCGATTTTCAAGCTATTCCGGAACATGCCCGCAAATTCCATGTAGGTTAGGTACGGAATCAGGTTGCGAACTCGACCTGCACTAATTCCGGTCACAGGCTTGTGGAGAGGCTGCACTCGATTGAATCCAAGCAGGATAAAACATCGCATTTTTCATTGACTCTAAAAATAGAAAGAGTAAAAACATAGTCGTTCTTTGACACGTTCTAAGTTTACCCGGTTGGTGCGAAGTCCGGGGCTCAAGCGAGATCACTCATCACCGTCGCAAGACGGAACAGAGAGGGTCAGCGAGGGTCTAAAAGCTGAGCGCTGGTTGAGGCGAACAGGAACATCATGTCAGAGGCAAGATAGAGTCCCGAGGCGTTGAACAAGTTTTTCCGGTTGGCGGTAAGCCCGGAGCCCGAGTGACGATCGCCTGTCGCAGCCGTAAGGCCGCAATAGCAGCAGGTCGGCGAGGGTCTAACGCGAGCTACTGGCCGAGACGAATACGTTCAACATCACCTCGGGACTCTTATTGTTTGTGTCGTTCATTCTGACAAATAAGTGTCTGCTATCCTCCGACGATTACATCGTCTTCGGCACCACGAAGTAAGGTTGGTTCGTCAGATCCGCGTCGAAGCCCGGATAGAGCCAGGCCTTTCCTGTTCCTTCTCTCAACTCGAAGTAATACTGAATCGAATATTTTGAAGCGGTATAGCTCGCCGGAATAACTGTTCGATACTCCCCGTGCCGTCCTGGTATTTCCGCCGCGTCATAACGCTCGGCCTGATTTACATGCCGATAATGTAAGCGAACAGAAATTGGCTTGGTTGGTTGCTTGATCGCGAGAACGATCTCTAAGTCCTTCCCCGGCAGGAAGCGTGGAGAAGGCGTATGGAAGCATGCCACAGAACCCCGCAGCGGCCGCCCGAGTGCTTCCTGAATTGCCGAACGGACTCGCGCAGTTTGCGCCTGACTTGCCGGAAGTGATTCAAGCCGCTTTGCCATCACACCAATGTCACCATCCATGGCGGGCAGGCGGTCAAGCCAGTTGCCACGCATGCGTGGCAGCGGCCCAAATGTCATGTCAGAAACGTAAATACCCTTCGTCTCTTCCGCAAACTGAGACCAGATTTCCCGCGCGCGGCGGTATTGCTTCAACGCTTCTTCCAGTGCCGCCCGGTCAC
>DASYGR010000334.1:0-21618 GCA_035999525.1 Terriglobales bacterium | reverse complement strand
CACGAAACGAAACTTCCGCACAAAGCCAGCAGAAAGATGACAGCGAAAACTCTTTTCAACCCGGGAACTTCCAAAGGCATGAGCAATAGTAAGTAGGATGCAAAGAAGCGGATTATAGCAGAGGTATTTGCGTGCATCCCGAACGTTTGCGTCCGTGCAAACCTCATGGTCATCTTGTATTCTCAATAGCATGGCTGCTGATCTACTGGAGCGTTTGAAGAAGGCGCCGGTGTTGTGCGATGGCGCGATGGGCACTCTTCTGTACTCCAAAGGCGTTTTCATCAATCGCTGTTACGACGAACTGAACCTGTCGCAGCCTGATTTAATCCGCGGCATTCACCATGAATATTTGCAAGCAGGGGCAGAAGTCATAGAAACGAATACTTTTGGAGGAAACTCCTTTCGCCTTGAACGCCATGGTATGGAGAATAAGGTCCGCGACATCAATTTGGCGGGAGCGCGTCTTGCCCGCGACGCGGCCAAAAGTTTTGACGTGTGGGTAGCCGGTTCCGTCGGCCCTCTCGGCATTCGTATCGAGCCTCTGGGAAAAACGTCTTTTGCCGAGGCTCGTGCCGCTTTTCGCGAGCAGATTGAAGCTTTAGTCGAGGGCGGCGTAAACATCCTCATCATGGAAACATTTGGCTATGTTGAAGAACTTCACCAGGCAATCCTAGCCGCCCGCGATGTGGACCCAAAAATTCCAGTGGTGGCGCAAGTTACCGTTGACGAAGATTCCAATTGCCTGGACGGCTCAACTCCAGAGACGTTCGCGCCTCGCCTGGACGAATGGGGCGCTGACGTCATCGGTTGCAATTGCAGTGTGGGTCCGGTGGCGATGCTAGAGGCCATGGAACGAGTACGTGCGGCAACGTCCCTGCCTCTCTCGGCACAGCCGAATGCCGGAATACCCCGCTCCGTCGAGGGCCGCAATATTTATTTGTGCTCTCCCGAATATATGGCCAGTTACGCCCGGAAATTCGTTACGGCGGGAGTGCGGCTGATTGGCGGATGTTGCGGAAGCACGCCCGAACACATCCGGGTAATGAAATCGGCACTGCGAGCCGGAGAGGCGCGCGCCAGAACGGTCACCAGCAGCGTGAAGAGTGGTGTGGGTGCAACTGCGGTTGCGTCTCTTCCGATCCAAGAGCGATCCCATATCGGCGCAAAAATTGCCTCGGGCGAATTCGTGACCATGGTTGAAATCGTACCTCCGAAGGGAACCGACATTCGCAAAGAAGTGGAAGGTTCGCGTTTTCTGAAATCCGTAGGAGTGGATGGAATCAATATTCCAGATAGCCCTCGAGCCTCAGCCCGGATGAGCAACCAGGCGCTGTCACTTCTGATTCAGCAAGAAGTCGGCATCGAGACGATCTTGCATTACACATGTCGCGATCGGAACGTGTTGTGCATTCAATCGGACCTGCTCGGTGCCGCCGCGACGGGCATACGGAACCTGATTTGCATCACTGGAGATCCGCCGAAAATGGGCAGCTATCCCGATGCGACGGCGGTTTTCGACGTTGACGCGATAGGCCTGGTGAATATTGTGCACAATCTGAATCGCGGCCTGGATATTGGCGGCAACGCAATCGGAGCCGGCACGTCTTTCGTGATTGGAGTGGGAGCAAATCCGGGCGTTTCCAGTCTGGACGAAGAGGTTCGGCGTTTTGAATATAAAGTTGAGGCTGGCGCGGAATTTGCGGTTACCCAACCGGTATTCGACCTTAAATTGCTGGAGGCCTTTCTCCGCCGAATCGAGCACTGTCGCATTCCCGTCGTGGCTGGAATCTGGCCACTGGTAAGCGCGCGAAACGCCGAATTCATGAAAAACGAGCTTCGAGTCTCCGTGCCCGACTCCATTTTGCAACGGATGACCAGCGCTGCCACGCCCGAAGTCGCACGGGAAGAAGGCATTGCGATCGCGAGGGAAATGCTGCTAGCGGTTCGCGGAATGGTGCAGGGGGCGCAAATCAGTGCGCCGCAAGGCAAATATTCGTCTGCGGTGGATGTGCTCGAAGCACTAGGGGGCTCGTCTCAATCCGCAGCCGGGTAACTGGCAGTAACCGCCCATACTGGGCCTCCCTACAGTTTTTACCCGATTTTCCACGCACACAAACTGTAGAATGATAGGCAGGTAATCTCGTGCCAAAATTTGAGGATTGTCTTCAACGTCTAGAGAAAGTCGTGCAGGAACTCGAGAAGGGCGAGGTGCCGCTGGAGACGTCTCTCACTCTTTTCGAAGAGGGTATGCAACTCTCGGCCAGCTGCCGGAAAGAGCTCGAAGAGGCCGAGGGTAAAGTTGAAATTCTCTTGAAGCAGAACGGTAAGTTTCAAGCTGAGCCGTTCGATGCTCTCGGTGACAAAGCGTCGGTGCGCAAGTAGGCGCAATTCTCTAATGTGTGTTGAATTAACGTGTGGCGAAATCACGCCAGTGATCGCCATACCCAACGCCATCGCCCGATGGTGAAAGAAGAGGAAGTATGCAGCCTCTCAATGTTGTGCTACTCCAGGGTGATTCTGGAATATCTCAAAATTTGATCGCTTCGCTATCCAATTCCACACATCATGTTCATCTGGCGCGCTCCTCGGAGGATCTGCGCCGCAGCATCGTCAACAACCACGCTGGCGCTGTGATCCTCGATCTGGAGTTGTCTTCTCTTTCTGACGTGGAGAAGTTGTCACGCGAATTTCCCGACGTTTCGATCGTCTGCAATCATCGCATCGCCGACGAACAAATGTGGACAGCCACACTAAATGCCGGCGCGGCGGACTGCTGCCCGTCATCCGACACGAAAGGGATCGCGCGGGCCGCACTGGCAAATTCATCCCGCAACTCACAATAGCAGTATGGAAAAAGATAATTGGAGGGGGTGCGATTTAGCCGTCCATAAGTGTTTCGACTTGACGGATCGGCGCGAGTGCTCAAAATGAAACAAGGGAGGAAAGATGGGCCAACGATTTTGGGACTATGACTCTCCCCACGGGTTGCGACTAGGCTGGCGAGTCCTAAGCATGAATACTAACCACCAATGACGGTCGCCGCGAACAAGAGGGCAAATGCTAAGGAAAATGTTGTTTGGACCGTGTCTGCTGCTGGTTTGTAGCGTCCTCCAGATTTGGGCGCAGAAGACTTGCGACTCAAGCGACGGTAATGGGTGTTGCGACTGCTCAACTCCGTATGTTGGCGATTGCATACAGAAGAAAGGGACAAATACTAATCGTAAGTGCACCTGTTACTCTTTGATTTTCTACTGCACCTCGGACGGCTATTGCGCCAAGGATAAATGCGCGCAAAGTACAGTCAGAAACACGCCGACCACATTGGCTACTATCCCATGGACAACATCACCCGGAATAGTTGGCCAGCTAGCAGCGAATAGCACCCTTCCAAATCCCGGGATACTCTACGAGGTGATTATCGATGACGAGTTGAGGACAGGCCCGGTAGGACACCATGGCGTTGTAGGTGATCCCACAAAGAAGAGCAGCTACGCGGAATGGTTCAATATGGAAGACAATCCCGACACTCACCGCTCTCAGCTAACGATATGGCTGGACACGGAGGGAGTCTGGACAAAAGGTTCCGATGTGCACATGAGCCCAGCCAGGCTACCCATAGCAGAAACCGTGAGCTTCTCCGAAGATCACTGGGAGCAGACGACTACCAAGGGTACCTTTTCGGGAAAGGTCGAACCATTTCCATCCCCGGGCCAAGCACGAGTGGGCAAACTTCCATTTAGAACCACACCAGACATACTGGCTCACATTCCATGGACGACATCACCATGGATCGCTACCCAATTGGCGGAGAACAGCACGCTTCCGAATCCTGGGCTACTCTACGACGTGATCGTAAACGCCGAATTAAAGACAGGGCCGGTAGGGCACAGCGGCGTAATGGGTGATCCGACGCAGAAATCCAAGTACAACATATGGTGGGATTTGAATGACAACGCCGATACGCATCAATCCCGTTTAAGAATATGGCTGGACGAAGAAGGACTTATGCAATCCATTCAGGATGTGGAGCTGAACTCGGCCAAGCTACCCACAGCAGAAACTGCGAACTTCTACCAGGATCATTGGGAGCAGACGACTGCTAAGGGTACCTTCTCGGGAAAGGTCGAACCATTTCCATCCCCTGCCCAAGCACGAGTCAACCCGCTTTCCAACCGCGCCAAATCAAATATAATTTCGGCGAAGGAAAGGGAAACGGAGGACATCGCAAAGCCACTCGGCTCTCGATAAGAGGGAAGGCCTTGCGAAGGGACACTTTTGCTCCCGATATAAATAGGGCTGCCCTTTTCCCGATTTTTGCCTAGCCCTGCCTTCGACTCTTGTTTCGTCGAGACCCTGCACAGCAAGTCTCTGCACGCGCGGTCAAAAAAACGTTTGATACAACCGATACGAATCCCGCAAGCTTGCCAAAGCACAAAAAATGGTCACGCGCCTCTTGCCTTTTTCCCGCTTGTTATACTCACCCCCATGTTGGAAGAGACGCTGCGAGATGGCGCCAAGATAGTTGATGCGGCGTTGGAACGTGTCCTCCCGCCAGCGACTGCGCGACCGTCGTCGATCCATCGAGCGATGCGTCACAGCGTATTCGCCGGGGGCAAGCGATTGCGTCCCATATTGTGCATGGAGGCGGGACGAATGATTGCGGACTCGCTTCCGGCAGGGATCGAGGACCTTGGCGCCGCTCTCGAAATGCTCCACACATATTCCCTGATTCATGACGATCTACCCGCGCTCGATAATGACGATCTGCGCCGCGGCCGTCCCACTTGTCACAAGGTTTATGGCGAGGCAATCGCGATTCTGGCTGGAGATGCTCTCCAGACCCAGGCTTACGAGGTTCTTGCCGGCCTGCATTGTTCCGCCGAATCACGAGTGCGCATTATCGAAGAAATCGCTCGCGGCACCGGCACGATCAACGGCATGATCGGCGGGCAGGTGATTGATCTCGAAGCCGAACACACCAAGCCCGATCTGGAAACAGTCGAATATATTCATCGCGCTAAAACAGCGGCATTGATTACTTCCAGTGTTGTCAGCGGCGGACTCTATGGCGGAGCCAACGAGGTGGAAGTGAGCCAACTGCGTGCGTTTGGACAATCCATCGGGCTGGCATTTCAGATTCTCGACGACGTGCTTGATCTCACCCAAACCTCCGAGCAACTGGGCAAAACCGCAGGTAAAGACTCAGAGGCGGAAAAGGCGACCTATCCTGCGCTCTTTGGCGTGGAGGAGTCGGTAGTAAGGGCGAACGCGCTTCTCGATTCGGCTTTGAGATCGCTCGTGAATTTTGGCCCGCGAGCCGAAACTCTGAATTCACTCGCACAATACCTGGTTCAACGAAAGAAATGATTTGAGCACTCGTCATTGGGTATTCCGAATGTCCCTCATCGGCCTTCTTGCGGGATCGCCAGCCCGGGGGGCCTCTCCTGCGGACGTTCCCACAATTGCACAAGCAGTGGACAGCCATTACAACCACTTGCGCACCTTGCAGGCTGATTTTGTCGAGATTTATACAGGTGCGGGAACGGAACGCACCGAATCGGGAACCCTTCTGTTAAAAAAACCTGGCAAGATGCGGTGGGACTACCGTTCTCCAAGAGAGAAGTTGTTCCTGAGCGATGGTAAGCAAGCCTGGTTTTATATTCCGGGCGAGCAGCAGGCCAGCAAGATTTCCGCGCATCAGTTGGAAGACCTTCGGTCTCCTCTAGCATTTCTTTTAGGTAAGAGCCGATTAGAGAAGGAGCTAAAGGGGTTATCGCTGGCTACCGATATATCAGCCTTGGGGGTCGGCGATACAGTTTTGCGCGGCGTACCGGTCGGCAGGGAAGATCGCGTGAGTCAGGTGGTGTTGGAAATCACCCCGGACCATAAAATATCGCGAATTCTGCTGGACGGAACGGACGGATCTGTAACCGAGTACAGGTTCAGCAATCAACAGGAAAACATTCAGGTTTCCGATCAGCAATTTCATTTTGTTCCTCCCCCAGGGGTTGAAATCATCGAGGGCGACTTTGCTCAGTAAGATGGCATCTAACTTCGGAGAGAACTTCCAAAACTGCTTTTGATTTCAGTGTTTTGCGGGTGGCGAGTGATGTCTGAATTAGGGCATTACTCCCGTACCGGATTGGAATCTTAGGCTACCGGGAACTGTTATCTGAGATGCTAAACTTGATCGGGGTCTCTCATAAGAACCTATGGCTGAGTTTCTCATAAAAGTTGCGGATGAACGTGGCCGTTTGGTTCAGCAAGTGGAGAGCGGCTACTCCGAAGCGGAAGTTCGTGACCGTTTCGTACAACAGGGCTTCCTGGTCTATTGGGTTAAGCCTCGGGGAATGCTTTCGTCAGGGGATTTTAACTTCAGGCGAGGCGGGAAGGTTAAACAATCATCGTTTGTTGTTTTTAATCAGCAGTTTCTGACTCTTATCAAGGCGGGCCTGCCGGTTTTGAGTTCGCTCGATTTGTTGATTCGACGGCAAAAAGACGCGTACTTACGCAGCCTTTTGCAGAACGTTCGGGACCGTATAAAAAGCGGCGAATTGCTTTCCGATGCTTTCGCGGCGCAAGGCGCTTTTCCAAAGATTTATACCAGCACGTTACTGGCGGGTGAGAAGAGCGGCAATATGGAAGAGGTGCTGGCGCGGTTCATTGCACTCCAGCGTATGGGTCTGACATTCAAGAAGAAATTAGTAGTCTCGCTGGTGTATCCGGTTCTGTTGATTTCGGTCGTTTTCGTCATGTTGATATTTCTGGTGACCTATGTGGTCCCGCAGTTTGCGAAGCTTTATGAGGATATGAATGCGCAGCTCCCTGCGATTACGGTTTTCATGCTTGCCCTGGGAACGCACGCGCAACGCTATGGTCCGTTCATAGCCGTGGCAGTGGTTGTGGCACTTGTGGCGTTGTGGCGATGGAAGGGATCTGATCGCGGAGCGGAACGCATTGATCGAACACTTCTCGCAATGCCGGTATTGGGCGATATTTGGCTGAAATATCAGGTGGCCAACTTCTCCCGGATGCTGTCCACATTGCTTAGCGGAGGCATGCCGTTGGTTCCTTCGCTGCAAACGGCCGGGGAATCCATGAGCAGCCGCCGCATATTAAACGGCGTTGCCGATGCGGCGATTCGGGTGCGCGAGGGGCAGCCGCTGGCGAAGAGTTTGGAAGATCAAAAGATGTTTCCTGACCTTTCGGTGGAGATGATTGAAGTTGGGGAGTCAACGGGAGCTTTACCGGCCATGCTCAATTCGGTGGCGGAATTTTACGAAGAAGATGTTCAAACCGCGCTTGGCGCGGCTATGGCTTTGATCGAACCTGCGATCCTCATCATTATGGCTGTGGTGGTGGGCGGAATACTGATATCGCTGTATATGCCGATCTTTAGTTTGGGGAACGCGATTCACTAATTGGATTGCGCCCTTGCCCCCGGGGCAGGCGCAAGGTGGACTGAATGGCGAATGTAGCAGAAAAGAAGTCTGTATTTGTCCACGGCGGCAACGGCGCCGTACCCGGCAGTCATGCCGAAGAGTTGGAACGCGCCCGCGACATCGCGCGGCGTTATCGCTGCGAGTTCGTGGACTTGCATGACTTCCAACTCCACCATGATTTATTCAAGAAAATCCCAGTCCATTTGATGTTCCGCTATAACTTTATCCCTCTTGAGGAAACCAAAGATGATCGTTTAGCGATCGCGATCGCAGATCCCAGTCAGCTGATGATGATTGACGAGATCAGCCTGCTGCTCGGCAAGAGAATCATCACAAAAGTTTCCACGCTCGCGCAGATCACCGAAATTCTCAAGAAGACCGAGCAATCCAAACGCGTTTTAGAAGATGCCAGCGAAGGATTCACGCTCGACGTCATCCATGAGGACGAAGCCGGCGGCGATGAGAGCATCTCCATTGACCGGCTGACGACGCAGGGGGATATCAGTCCCATCATCCGCTTAGTGGATACGACAATCTTTACCGCCTTGCAAAGACGTGCGAGTGATATTCACATTGAGACCCGCGACGATTCCGTGGCCATCAAATTCCGTATTGATGGTGTTCTTACCCAAGCCATGCCCCCGATTGCCCGCGAGCACCACTCGACGATCATCTCGCGTATCAAAGTCATGAGCGAGCTGGATATTTCTGAGCGCCGCGTTCCGCAAGACGGCCGTTTCCGCGTGAAATATGGCCAGCCGGAAAGGCCCATTGATTTCCGTGTTTCGATCATGCCGTCCATTCACGGCGAAGACGCCGTGCTGCGTGTTCTCGATAAACAATCCATGAGCGAGAAGTTCCATAAGCTCGTTTTGGATGTAGTAGGCTTCGACGAACAGGATTTAAGAAAATTCCGGCGCTACATTAGCGAGCCTTACGGCATGGTGCTGGTGACGGGGCCCACCGGCAGCGGAAAAACTACGACGCTGTACGCTGCCGTAAATGAGATCAAGACCGATGAAGACAAGATCATCACCATTGAAGACCCGGTGGAGTATCAAATTCGCGGAATCACTCAGATTCCTGTAAATGAAAAAAAGGGTCTGACTTTTGCCCGTGGATTGCGTTCCATACTGCGGCACGATCCCGACAAAATCATGATTGGAGAAATCCGCGACACGGAAACCGCGCAGATCGCCATCCAATCCGCCCTGACCGGTCACCTCGTATTCACCACGGTTCACGCCAACAACGTCGTGGACGTGATTGGTCGCTTCCTGAACATGGGCGTCGAACCTTATAATTTTGTTTCAGCACTGAACTGCATTTTGGCGCAGCGGCTGGTACGTTTAATTTGCGAGTCTTGCCGTGCGGTCGTCCAGTATCCGCCGGAGTTGTTGGAGGCAAGCGGACTGGATGCGGAGCAATGGTCCAAAGTGTCCTTTTATGAAGGGCAGGGTTGCATTGAGTGTGCCGGTACCGGATTTCGAGGACGTACCGCCATCCATGAGCTTCTTGATTTGAGTGATCGCATTCGAGAAATGATTCTACTGAAAAAGCCAACATCTGAGATCCGCCGGGCTGCTCGCGAAGAAGGTATGCGGTTCTTGCGGGAGTCTGCGCTGGATAAAGTGCGTTTGGGAATGACCACTCTGAAAGAGATCAATAAAGTTACCTTCATCGAAAGTATGCGATAAAAGCAGTTTCGAGTTTCGCAGTTCCAAGTCTTTTTTGAACTCGAAACCGGAAACTCGAAACTTTATTCAATATGGCCAAGGCAAATTCACCCAAGCCGAAGGTGGCGTGCGAGATTGCTGCTGACCGGGTCATTGCCGGCAGGATTGCCGATACCGGCGGCATCATGGATACGTGCGTCTCCCACGAACTTTCGCCGGGCAGCGTCGTACCCGATTTGGTTGAGCCCAACCTGCGAGAGCGTAACTCGGTGTTTCAGGCCCTGCGCAATACCCTGGGCAGCGTAAGCGGGCGCTCCCGGGATGTGATTGCGATACTGCCTGATGCCGCCGTACGCGTCGTCTTGCTGGATTTCGAAACCCTGCCTGCAAATCGCGCGGAGGCCGAAGCTGTCGTACGCTTCCGGCTCAAAAAATCGCTGCCTTTCGATGTTGATAAAGCAAAAGTCTCCTACCAATCTCAAACTTCGACCACATCCGGCTTAAGAGTAATCGCTGCTGTTGCCCTCGCCAGCGTTCTTGAAGACTATGAATCCATGTTTCGGGAAGCCGGGTACACTCCGGGAGTCGTGATACCGTCCATGCTGGCAGCGTTAGGCGTGGCGCAATCCAGCGGTCCAACGCTTATCGTAAAAGTGGATGCTCGTACAACCAGCATTGCCATAATGGATAAGCAGCAACTATTGCTATTCCGAACTTTGGAGAACGCCCGAGGTGTCACGATCACGGGCGAGCAGTTGGCCGAAGAAGTCTATCCATCCGTAGTCTTCTTCCAGGATACGTACCATATGAATATTGATCGAATCTTCGTAGCGGGGGTTTCCGACCTGGGCGGCGCTGCTCCCGCGCTACGCGCGCAAACGGGTGCGGAAGTAGAAGAATTGGTCAGATCTTCGCAACTTGGCGGAAACATCGTTTCCGTGCCCAAATGGAGGACCGCCGGAGTCCTGGGAGCGTTGCTTTCTTAGATCATGCGCATAGATATCAATCTCGCGACCCATCCGTATGAGGACGTGCGGGTTTTCTGGACGCAGTGGGGAAGCATACTGGGCGGCCTCGGCGCGCTTCTTTTGGTGCTGCTGTTTTTGATCAGCCACGGGTGGGAACAGGCGCGGGCGGCGCAGGAACGGATTACTTATGGCGAGCAACGCGTCGCCAAACTCGACGAGGAGAAAGCCTCAGCGGAGGCGATTTTGAATCATCCCGAAAATCGCGCAACGCGAGATCGTTCGCAGTTTCTGAATGACCTTTTCGAGCGTAAAGCGTTCTCCTGGACCCAGGTTTTCGAAGATCTCGAACGTATCATGCCGCCACGCGTGCACGTGGTTTCCATACATCCTGACATGTCGCCGGACAATCAGTTACAGATTAAGCTTATTGTTGCCGGCGATTCGCCGGGACGTGTTCTCGAACTGGTGCGCAAGATGGAAGGCTCGCAACACTTCCGGCAAACAGAAATTCATGTGCAACAGTCCATGTCGAACCAGAAAGAATCCGGAGACACGGTAAGTTTCGATATCAGCGCGCTATATGTCCCGCAATACGGACCTGCAACCTCTCAGCAGGCGCCCACTGCCTCTTCGGGAGGCGCCCGATAATGCCTGAGCTCACAGAAACTCGGCGGAAGGCCAAGATCGCGATAGGAGTTCTGGTCGTCCTGGACGTCGTTGCTGCTGCGGTCTTGTTTTCACCGTTGGTCGGCTCCGCGCACTCCCGGGATCAACAACTCTCCCGGTTAGGAACCGAGATTCAGTTGAAAAGCCGACAGGTAGAACCGTTGCGCGGGCTTGATAAGAAGATTCCCACAGCGCGCCAGCAGATTAGCGATTTCTATAATGGCAGGCTCACCTCCGAAGATTCGGAGATTTCCGGGGAACTCCAAAAGCTGGCCGGGGAAAGCGGTGTAAAAATCGAAGGAGTGAAATACGCGCAGGATCAGGGCGACCGGTCCGGAGACCTGGAACAGCGGGCCGAGGCTGTAGGATTGCATCGCGTCCTGGTAGACGCTGATCTTTCCGGCAATTATCTTCAACTCATGCGTTTCATCAATTCCCTGGAGCGTAACAGACTATTCTTCATCGTAGACAGCGTCGAATTGGGAGGCGAGCAAGGTGGCACCGTCAAACTCGCAATGCGGCTCGAAACCTATCGGAAGACGGATATCACATAGCTCGGATTGCGAATATCGAACCAAAATATTTAATTACAGATGAAGCTCGGAAGCGAAAATCGAAATAAACTGATCGTCGCGGTTGTGCTGATGGTCGTCGCCGTCGGACTGTTAGCGCGATGGCTGTTCAGTTCCGGAGACACGTCTTCTGCGGCGGTGATTCCGCCGGCCGCCTCGGTGCCAGCTGTCATTGCGCCCGCAAACCGTATTACCCGTGGAAAGAAAATGGTCAAGGTGGAGCGGACCCTTGATCCGACCCTGCGCTTGGATTTATTGAACGTCAGCGAAGAAACAAAGTACGAAGGCAAAGGCCGCGATATTTTTCGTGCCGAAGCTGAGGTGATTCCGAAGGCAAAATTCCCGGCAATAGTCCAACATTTGGCGCCGCCGCCCAATCCAGGACCGCAGTTGCCGCCTCCGCCGCCACCCATCAATCTTAAATTTTATGGATTCGCCAGCCGCCCCGGCGAGCCGAAGAAGATTTTTCTGTCGCAGGGAGACGATGTTTTCATTGCGGGAGAAGGAGACATCGTGGATCGGCGCTACAAGGTGTTACAAATTTCCCCGACCTCGGTCGAAGTCGAAGACGTGCTCACGAATAACCGTCAGAGCATTCCGCTGACTCAAGGATAAATGATATCCACTTCGCCAAAATCGCATCCAGCCCGCGCCTCAAGCCAACGCGGCGGGGACGGTGGATACATCCTGATCGCGCTCATCCTTATTGTCGCTCTTTTAACGATAGCGGCGGCAGCGATCGCGCCCAGCATTGCCTTTCAAGTGAAACGGGACCGCGAAGAAGAGATGATCCATCGCGGCGTGCAATATTCGCGGGCGATCCAGCACTACTACAAAAAGTTCAACCGATACCCTTCTAAAATCGAGGACCTCGAAAGTACGAATAATCTCCGCTTCCTGCGCAAGCGATATAAAGATCCGATTACCGGACAAGATTTCAAGATCATTCATCTAAGCGAAGTTCAAATGGCATTGGCGGGCGCCGGAGGCGGTGTTGGCGGTCTCACCCCCTCCGGAAATGCCGGGCCAGCAGGGGGTAATCAATTCGGCCAATCCGGGAATACATTCGGTAGCACAAATTCCCCGGCTGGGCCATCCAGTTCTACTCTCGGCACGAATGCGGCCGGGTCCAATCCGAGCGGTGCTGGCGCTCCAGACGAATCAGCATCCGGGAGCTCCGCTTCCAGCCCAAACCAGCCGGGCGCTGGCCCAGCAGGTGCGACCAGTCCCGACAAGCTCTCCGGACAGACTTTTGGCGGTGGACCAATCGCGGGGGTCGAGAGCACCAGCAAGGCGCAGAGCATCCGCGAATTCAACAAGAAAGACCATTACAACGAATGGCTTTTTATTTACAGTCCGCAGGCTGATCGTGGAGGTTTGATCCGCACTCCCTATCAGCCGGCATTGATGAGTGCTGTACCCATGGCGCAGCCCGGGGCTGGCGGGACTCAGGGAATGCCCGGTGGATTCGGCAATCAGGGAATGGGAAATCAGGCATCGCCATTCGGCGGCGGCATGCAGCAAGCCCCTCAGAATGTCCAGCCACAACAACAACCGCAGCGGCAATAAATGTGATTGCGAATCTATTCAGCGCTAAATAAGAAACCCGCCCAAAGGCGGGTTTTTAACAAATCGCAAGACCAGTTTAAACGCTGAATGAGGATCCGCAACCGCAAGTGCTCTTCACGTTCGGATTTTCGAATTTAAACCCTGCGCCCTCTAGGGTTTCGACGTAATCCACCACGCATCCGTTGAGATACATTACCGACGTGGCGTCCACGTAAACCTTCAGGCTATCCATGTCGAAAACCTTATCCATCATGCCCGGGGTGTTTTCAAAGGACATGGAATACGAAAAACCAGAGCAACCGCCGCCAACGACCCCAACCCTCAGACCGCTGGGCACTGGGTTTTGCTGTGCCATAATTTCCTTCACCTTAGCGACGGCGTTGGGCGTTAGAGAAATTGGAGGCGTCTTCTTTTCGGTGGTTACTTCTGGAACGGTTGTGGTGGCCATGTGGCTTTCTCCTTGGGAACCTCTTAATTGTAGCAAATCAGGCCGGGCTGAACACTCGAAAATAGGCTACTTCTCGCTACCCCAGCCTTAACTCATTAGATGACGCCTCTGGCGGTTTGGGCGCAATTGGCGAAACCCGAATTTAGCGATGCTCGCTGGATTCTGCCGGCTTAGCTTCGCCGGGGCGAACCGCACGATTCTTTGCGTCCATCATCTTGCGGATTCGACGTACTTCCAAAAAAGTTAGCGCCGTCATCGTAGAGATCAGGCTTCCAAACATGATCAACGCAATGTCCATTTTTGCGGGCTCCGTCCCTCGACTCAACCCTTTCAAATCTTGCTTCTGACTCGCATCTTATACGGAAATGCGCGGCAAAGCGCAAAGATGAGGGTTCACGTTATGGTTCTGGTCAGGCGGCGGATCTTCTGCAACCTTGGGGCTTGAGACTGCGGAAGCGATGCGGCAAGTTACGTCTAAATATTCCGGTGTGCGGTAGTTGTCGAAAAACCGGCTGAAAATCGTATAATAGAAATTCAATGCCCAAGTATTCCATTGTGGTTCCCCTGCACGATGAGCAGGAGAACGTCACCGACCTCTATGACCGCCTCAAAGCGGTGATGGAAATCAATGGCGAGAGTTTCGAAATCGTGCTGGTGGATGATGGCTCAAAAGATCGCACGTTTAATCTTCTCCGCGAAATTGCTGCCATTGACAGCCGCGTCACTGTCGTAAAACTTCGTCGCAACTTTGGGCAGACGTCGGCTTTGGCAGCGGGTTTTGATCACTGTCGCGGAGAGTATGTTATCGCGATGGATGGTGATTTGCAGCACGACCCCGCCGATATTCCTCTGTTCCTGGAGAAGATTGCCGAAGGCTACGACATCGTCAGTGGATGGCGAAAGGTTCGCATTGACAACCTATGGCTCCGTCGCATTCCATCGAAATGCGCCAATTGGCTGATGGCAAAACTCAGCGGTGTGGATATTCACGATTTCGGCACGACCTTTAAAGCCTACCGCCGCGACATTCTGGAACAAGTTCCGCTATACGGCGAACTTCATCGCTTTATTCCGGCGCTGGCGTCGTGGCATGGAGCGTCCATTTGTGAAGTGCCGATTCGCAATGTGAACCGTGAGCGCGGAGTTTCCCATTACGGAATTTCGCGTACTTTCAGAGTGTTTTTTGACCTGATCACGATTCGTTTTCTGCTTCGGTATCTTTCCCGTCCGCTACACTTTTTCGGGACCCTTGGAATGTTGAGCATCATGGGAGGGTCGGCTGTGACGCTGTGGTTATTCGTCGAAAAATTCCTGAATCACAGCGATGTCATGATGAAGCACGGCCCCTTGATGATCTTCGGAGCGGTTCTCCTGCTCGGCGGATTCAATATGCTGGCCGTGGGACTTTTGGGAGAGATGCAAGTACGCCACTATCACGAACCCTCCCGGCGCGCCCCCTATTCGGTTGACCGCGTCTTGCGGGCTCAAAGCGAAGAACACACGATCTCGGAGTAGGTTCTTCGCGGAAGTTCTTAATCTTTAAACGCCTCTTTATTCACCACGTACGGCATTTTCGTGATATCTCCGCCGTAATTCTTTTCTAGGACGTCCATCAGTCCTTGGACGCATCTTCCGGCCATGCCTTTGTTCGGATCGGTGGAGAGCCGCGTAATTTTCGCCGCGCTCGCGAAATGCGGATACAGGCGGCAGCGATCTTCAATAGCGGGATCGCGCAATCGCGAGTCCGCTGGCAACGGTTCCTTTTCGTAAACGTCAAGGGTCGCCCCGGCAATCCAATTTTCTTTTAACGCTTTTGCCAACGCCGCCTCATCTATCACTGGGCCCCGCGAAGTATTCACCAGAAACGCCGTTGGCTTCATCATCCGCAAAGTACGTTCGTTGAAAAGATGATAAGTGGGCGTCGCGCTCTCGCCTTCCCGAAGCAGCGGCACATGAACGCTGACGAAATCGGCGTTGCTCAGAGCTTCATCGAAGCTCACATATTTGATCCATGTCTTTTCGTGGCTGATGCCGCGCGCATGACGCAAGTCCATTACTTCCTGAATAGATTTTATGTACTCCAGATTTTGATATGCCGGGTCGTAACACAGGATGTTCATATCGAATCCCGCGCACTTCTTGATCATCGCGAGGCCGATCCGCCCGGTTCCGATGATCGCAATTGCTTTTCCGGTGACTTCGTCTCCAAGAAAGGGCAACGAGGGATGCCAATATCCCCACTTGTTCTCGCGCGTCAGGTGCTCGGCAGACCACGTTTTTCGCGCCAATGATCCGAGCATAAAGAAGGCGAACTCGGCGGTGGCTTCCGTGAGGACATCCGCGGTGTTGGTGAATGGTATTTTGTAGCGATTCGCGTCGGCCCGGTTAATGTTGTCGAAACCAACCGCGTATTGGGCGACAACTTTCAGCGTCCCTTTACCCGCCTCGAATATTTCCGCGTCAACTTGGTCGCGCAACGTCGTGATCAGCCCATCAATTCCGGACCTTACTTTTTGGACGATCAGGCTTTTCGGCGGCGCTATTGGATCGCCGAATACTTCGAGCTGGTAGCCACGCTGCCGCAGCAGGTCTAGAGCCTCGCCAAAGTCACAGGTTGCAAAAACACGAAATTTGTTTGCCATGAGCGGTTTTAGAAGAGATGTCTTTCCGCAGCGGCGTGGTGATATTCCACCCTAGCGCTCATTCACCATTGCCAAGAGCTCTTGGTGAAGTTCTTCCCACGGTACTGTCACCGCTTTGCCGGCTTTGAGGCTCGCTATGCGTCGGGACACTTCCTTGTCCCAGGCTTCCTGTACTGACTCATCCACGCCCTCAATGCTGTCCAGAAGCGTGTTCGCCAATGCGGCACGTTCATCAACGGAAAGGGCCAACGCGCGTTTTAGGAGATCGGAAATCTCTGGACTCATGCCCCTATTCTACTCCGCGGTGAGAAGGCGATGCTCATTTCCCAAACCTCCATCGAGTCGCAGTCTTCGCGAACGTCTTTTCCGCCTGCCCAAAAACAACAGTGGGGCGAACAACAAATACCGGCTCCTTCAGGAAGCTCGTGTCCTCGCCCATCCCCGACAAATCGTATTTACGTCCATAGATGGACCAGAACTTGCGAATTCGTGGAACATCGCGCATTGTCCCCGCTCTGCCCTCGACAATGACCGCCTCGGCGGCATTTTCATTACAGATTACGCATCTCGCATTGGCCTTAAGATTGCGCGCCTTTCGAGATTTGCTGCCGGTACTGAAACAAAAAGCGTTATCCCACCACAGGCCCCACACCACCATTACATGAGGTGCACCATTCGGACGAGTCGTTGCGATCCAGTATTGCCGGCTCTTTTTCAGCCTGTCTTCCGCCCATTTCCATGGAAGCAAACCCTTGGTATCGGTCGAAATATATCCAGGCATGTGCGGACGAGTCGCTTTTGGTTCCTTATGCCTGCGAACAGTTTTCTTGGCAGCCATACGGCCTCCGAAAGATAATTCCTTACTATAGATTCTGCCTTGTCCACTGCTTCATTTGGGTCAAGGCTTTCTGCAAATTTTCCAGTGAATTGGCCACGCTGAAACGCAAATATCCTTCTCCAAACTCGCCGAACGAAGTACCAGACAGGCACGCTACGCCAGCGTCTTCAAGTAGTGACTCGGCCAATCGTCTTGAATTCCATCCTGTTCCCGTAATGTTGGGGAAGGCGTAGAACGCCCCTTTCGGCATGCGGCACGAGAATCCTTTGATCTGGTTCAGTCCAGCGACGAAGAAATCGCGGCGGCGTTGAAATTCGGCACGCATCCGATCTACCGACGACTGATCTCCCCGGAGTGCTTCGATGCCCGCAATCTGCGTAAAGCTCGCCGTACAAGAGTTTGAATTCGTCATTAATCGCGTGATCTGCGCCGCTAAATCGGAGCGCATGACGCCGTATCCGATGCGCCATCCCGTCATGGCATAGGATTTCGAAAATCCATCCAGCAGAATCGTGCGGTCCTTGAATCCAGGAACCGACAAAATCGAAAAGTGTTGGCCTTCGAAAATGAGACGGCTGTAAATCTCGTCGGAAAGAATCATGATGTTGCGATCGCCGATGATCTCGGCAATGTTCCATATCTGATGTTCGTCGAGTACTCCGCCCGTGGGATTCTGGGGCGAATTGAGGATAATCAGTTTCGTGCGCTCATTGATGAGACCCGCAAGTTCGTAAACATCGAGGCCAAAATCCTTTTCCTCGCGCAGTCGAATCGGTACCGCTCTTCCGCCGGCATAGCGAATCATGGACTCATAAATTGGGAATCCGGGGTCGGGGTAAATCACCTCGTCGCCTTCATCAATGAGCGCCAGAATGCTGAAAAAAATAATTGGCTTACCGCCGGGGACGACTACAACCTCATCGCTCGAAACCGTCACGTGCCGAGTGCGAGTAATCTCGTCGGCAATAGTTTGGCGCAATTCGGGCAAGCCTGCCGAAGGCCCATAGTGAGTCCATCCGTCGTGAAGAGCGCCTACCGCAGCCTCAATAATGTTGGATGGTGTACCGAAATCGGGCTCGCCGATTTCGAGGTGAATGATTTCTTTTCCCTGACTCTCGAGGGCGCGCGCTTTGCCAAGGACTTCAAAAGCGGTTTCCGTGCCCAGTCTCGACATTCGTCTGGCAAGTTTGAGGTCGAACTCAGTGGCCGGTTCCATGCGACGCATTATTGTACGCCGCTGCCGGACGATAGCCAGCCGACCACGATCACCTTTCGGGCTGGAAAGTCAGGGTTTTTTCTCCAAAATATGCGGGTAACTGGTTACTATCGGGGAACCCAACTCCCAGACCATTGCACCAAACGTGATACACTGAGTTCACGCTTAATACCACGGTTGCGTGGTGTGGTTGCTCCGGTTTAATTAACGATCTGAGAATTCCCACCTTCCTTCCACTCCGTAAGTCTTCGGCGTAATTAAAACTAAAACTGGCAATGCTAGTTGCAGTGCTCGCCGACAAGTTCGTGTGCGCCCCGCCATCGCTCTTCGCCAGTACAGAAAGTAAGAGAAAACAATACAGATGCAGAATTTTTCAGAACTTACGATTTCCGCTTATACAAAACAGCGGTTATCGTCTTCCAATTTTTCAATCCCAACTCCCGTCCAGGCCGCGACCATTCCAGAAGCGCTTTTAGGCAAGGATGTACTCGCAACGGCTCAGACCGGAACCGGCAAGACGCTGGCGTTCCTCATTCCAATCATGGAGCAACTGCTCAAGCAGAGCACTCCCGGAGTAAACGCCCTTGTGCTCGCGCCCACGCGCGAACTGGCAATGCAGATTGTGGACCAATACAACTCCCTGCGCGGAGATAGACTTTCCCCCGCAGCTCTCGTCGTGGGCGGTTTGGCCGAACGGCAACAACTCACCGCTCTGCGAAAAGGGGCGCGCCTCATTGTCGCGACTCCAGGACGCTTGGAAGATTTCCTCGACCGCAGGCTGGTTAACTTTCGCGATCTCCAAGTGCTCGTGCTCGACGAAGCGGACCGCATGCTGGACATGGGATTCCTTCCGGCTATCCGAAGAATCGCCGCCATCCTGCCCAAAAAGCGGCAGACGATGTGCTTTTCGGCGACGCTCGAAGCTTCCGTCGTCCACTTGGTCAATGATTACATGACCAATCCAGTAAGAATCGCCTTTGGTTCGACACTGAAGCCGTCAGAGAACGTCCGAGTGCAAGCTTTTGAAGTTGCCCCCGATGGCAAACAGGAAATGCTGCACCGTTTGCTGACCAAAGAAACAGGACGCTGTTTGGTCTTTGCTCGCACCAAGCGTGGAACCGAACGTCTCACCAAGAACCTGAATCGTGAAGGCTTCGCCGCCGCCATGATCCACGGTGATCGTTCACAGTCGCAACGGACCGAAGCCCTGTCTGGATTTCAGCAGGGGCGCTATCGCATCCTGGTCGCGACCGATTTGGCTTCCCGCGGCATCCACGTGCAGGACATCGCTCACGTCATCAACTACGATCTGCCGGAAGTTGCGGAAAACTTCATCCATCGCGTAGGACGCACCGGACGCGCCGGTGAACACGGCATCGCCTCAACTCTTTTTGCCAGAGAGCAGCGAACCGATCTCTACAACTTGGAGCGGACGCTGGGAATTCGTATGGAAAGAATGTCGTCACAAATGGGCCCATCTGAAATCGCTGCGCATGAGCAGCGCATGAAGAATGACAGGAATTTTTCGCTCTCGCGCGGCAAAATGGTGCGGTTACCTGGAGAATTTCTACAAGCACAGATGTAATTGTGCCAATAGTGGAAGGTCGAGAAGCCCGCTACTTCAGCTTGATTCGGCCTTCCATTCCAAACACAACTCAAACTTTATCGCTTGGGGATTATGTTCTCTTTGCGTTCCTGAAGTCTGGAGCCGCCGCGTGGTGCGCCCTTGATTTCCTCCATGGCGCTATCAATTCGTCCAACCCAGATCGGATAGTTCAAGCCGGCCATCCGGTTGAAGAAGATCGCCTGCAGGCAGAGCAACGCGACAGCGATTTCGATCACCAGCAAGTCGAGGGGGCGCGTGATTAACCCCAATGAAATAATTAGAGTCGTGGCTCCGGCTGGAGCATGCGCCACTTTGAGCAGCACCATAAAAAATGCGGTAGCCGCCAACGAAACTGCGACAGCAAAAATCCGCGGGAGGCTGATATTCGCGCCCATTTCGGGGCCTGCATGTTGCAGGCCCATTAGCAGCAGTGATCCGTAGCCGCACAAAATTCCAATGGCATGTCCGTACAACGCATGCCGTGGGGCGGCGCTGGGGGACATGGGATGAAAAAAGAATACGATTGCGGTGGGTCCCAGCGAGGGGAACACAAACGGCGTATGTAAGAGCATTGCGACAGTGGCCAATATTGCGATAGATACAAAACCCATGCCTAGGACGAATAGTGCCCACACTAACCGCTCTGGGAATCGCTTGAGCAGGCTGATCAGACGAGAGCGCCCACTCCGGCCGGGCACAACTGCATACTTGGAAAAGTAAGACAATGCCGGGCCTCGCTTGTTATCCTCCCAATCCAAACACGGAGGCGCCAGTTCCTAACCGCCGTGGGGATGGGCTCAACAGTGCAGTAGCTTTGTAGGTTGAGTTGTGGGTTGAAGCTATAGAACCAATCATTCCTAATCTCTGGGATGAATGGCGGGGACGACGGGACTCGAACCCGCGGCCTCTGCCGTGACAGGGCAGCGTTCTAACCAACTGAACTACGTCCCCACTCGCCAACTCAATAGGCCACAGAATAACCAGTATTTACGAGGTTCCGCAGCACTTCCAGTGTGTGCACGTCCCCGAGAATGCGTTTCCGCGCCGTTTGACAATCATAATCGAAATTATCTGCGTTGGCTATCAGACCGGAAACAACCTGTTCTTCAAATGTGTGGAGAATTGGCCGAATGGTGAGCGATTCTCGCCGGAAACTACATTCGTTGCCGGGCCATACAATATGTAAAATCTATTTCCTAGGATTTGAGAATAAAAGATAGAGAGCAAGAACGACAACAGACTTGAAAGGTTCTGAAATGTGTTTTCGCCAGGCACGAAATTCATCCGATCCCAGTTGCAGATTGTTCTCGCGCCATCGTTCATTCTTCGTGATCAGCGCGGCATTCCTCTTCCTCTTAACATCAGTAGCTCTCGCGCAGGAACAAAGTTCCCCTGTGTCCATCACCGTGGACTTCGCGAAAGCTGAGGGATCACTTCCGCCGATCTGGAGTTTCTTTGGATACGATGAGCCCAACTATACTTACACGCCTCACGGAAAGAAGTTGCTGGGCGAACTGGCTTCTCTTAGCCCTGTCCCGGTTTACATTCGGACGCACAATCTGCTCACCAGCGGCGATGGCACTGCCTCTTTAAAGTGGGGATCAACGAACGTTTATACGGAGGATGCCAGCGGCAACCCTGTTTATAGCTGGACCATCCTCGATAAGATTTTTGACGCCTACCGCGCCGCCGGAGTAAAGCCGCTCGTCGAACTTGGATTTATGCCCGAGGCGCTGTCCACGCATCCCGAGCCTTACAAGCACGGTTGGCCGAACGGCGAGTTCGAAACCGGATGGAGTTATCCTCCGAAAGATTACAAGAAGTGGGGTGACTTGATTTTTGCACTCACCGCTCACCTGCGCCAGCGGTACGGCGATGCAGCAGTCAAGACATGGCTGTGGGAAGTCTGGAACGAGCCTGACGGAATTTATTGGAAAGGCACCACCGACGATTACTTAAAACTCTACGATTATGC
>DASYGR010000103.1:0-7344 GCA_035999525.1 Terriglobales bacterium | reverse complement strand
GTCAGCAACGCGCAGCATTGCTGCAGCTCCGGCTCCATGCACCGGGTAGGCGCTCACGCCCAGCGACATTGAGCCTGGATTCAGGAACATGTCTCCATGCCGAATCACAATTCTCTTAAACTCCCGTTCGAGCAATTCCGCCCGGCGTTTTGCTGTATCCAGAGAAGCGTCCATCAAAATCAGTACGAATTCATCTCCGCCATAGCGGCACGCAATGTCGCCCGCGCGAACAACTTTTCCGACCAGATCGCCGAACGCCTTCAGCAACGAATCGCCTGCCGCATGTCCGTATGTGTCGTTGAAGGCCTTGAAGGAGTCGAGATCACACATGATGAGTCCCAGATTCTTTTCATCACGGCTGGCACGATGGATCTCTCGGGGCAGAGTTTCATCCAAGTAGCGGCGATTAAATAATCCGGTGACCGCATCACGAATGGATTGCGACCGCAGGCTTTCGCGCAACTTCAGATTCGCCAGCGCCAGGGCAATATGTCCAGCGACGGTTTCAGTTAGCTGTTGCCGCTCCGCCAGAATCCGTTCCTGTGTTTCCTTTGGCTGACCGAGTTCATACGGACTTCCCTGCACGCTAAGAACGCCGAGAGTTTCGCCGGAGGCAACCAACGGTGCACAAATCGAACTCGCTGGCGCAACGCGCGACAAGTGAGGACACAAAAGCGGAGTGGATGGATCAGCAACGCGATGCACGTGCCCGCGCCGCAGGGCCCAACACTCTTCCGGCTCAAACACAGCCTCAGCTAAGCGCGATTCGCCCCACTTTATGCTCGCTTCGAGCAAGTTCACGGAACTGTTGCGTTCGAAGAGCGCTCCGGAACCGGCGGGAAACAACTTCGCAAGTGACTGTTCCAGAACCGGGTGGGCTTCCTCAGCGGTGAGGCAAGTTTGCAGCAGAGTACTCAACTGTTGCACGAGGTTCATCTCTCTGGTGCGTTGTTCCAGGCTGCGGACGATTCGCGCGAGTTCCTCATTGGCACGTCGCAGCTCCGCTGCCTCTCCAGTGACTCCAAGAGTTTCGCGAGCAATGGCTGCAACTCCGGCGATCCTGCCTTCGGGGCTGCGAATCGGCGAGATTGACATCAGCACGGAAACTTCCGTCCCATCTTTTCGCAAGCAAATCGTCTCGCCCGGCGATGTTCGCCGGTCGGTCGCCACATGCTCGATCAAATGCACCAAGTCACTCCCGTGAACCGATGGAAGAACCAGCGACAGCGGGCAGCCGACAGCCTCTTCTTCCTCATAGCCGTAAATGCGCGTCGCACCACGATTCCAGCTGACGATCACTCCGTCGAGCGTCGCACCAATGATCGCATCGCCGCACGATTCGACGATCTGTGCGAGCCAGACATCCCGATCGCCCGAATCAGATTGCCCAGCCGTATCGGCCTCGTCGGTCTCCGCGAGTTCTGGGGTGTCAGGTTTTGGTTTGAACCTCATCGCGGGTTCACCCTTTGTGCGCAAGGCAAATGGGCGCACGTTGCCGGAAGTCAACTCGTGTTGCACGTCTTGTTCGGACTTTTCCGCTATTTTCTCGGGTTTTCTCATTCGAATGCTTGCGCATCGCCAAATCTTCGCCTGCCAGCGCAGGTTTTTATGCGCCGCCCGTGAAAGCCTTCGACCTTCGCCCTCGGATCTCGGTCAAGATTTCTGAAATCGGAGCGCCCTTGCTCGAAAACGCATCGGCTCCATAGCGCATTGCCGCATCGAATCACTCCCGGCACTAGCGCTTCCGACTGCGTCACTACAATCTTCAGCTGTGTCTTCCATGTACAGGCTAAGTGAGCTGCGAAGTCCGTGCAATACAGAGAGTAATGGATTGATAGCCCTACAAGGAACTGTACCGTCTCGATGTTTTGCCCTGACAGAACCGGACCGCGGCGCATTGGGCCCTGCCCCGAAGGCAATCACGTCGTTGTATGGGCAGCATTTGGAGAGCGCGGGCCCAGCTCAGGGGTTTACCTGGCCCTATATGCAGGAAAGACCTTATTGCAGAGGGTTAAACACCTCGTAACATGAGTTTCACGCAATAGTGGGAGCCTCGCGCTCACGGAGAGAAAAAACTGGGAGGGTTCCCTGCCACCGCGGGAACCTGAAATTCAACTCCCAATCCCGGTCCCCCACAAAGCTTCTCCAGCGGGGCTCCCATATCCGTTCCGACTGGCCGCCGAAATGGCGCGATAGGCTCAGCTTCTCGGCATTTCGGCTGCGCCCACATCTTCCAAAGTGTAAGCAACACGTCGCAAGCGGAGTTGCAGATTGGATGAGAGGACTTGCACTTCTTTCCGATGAGCCTCCAAATGCGCTTCGGACAATTCGTTTATTTGCCGGCCGAACCGATCAAGCGCACTCTCGGACTCTGCGTTTAGCGCGGATTTGCTTTGTTGCGCGGACGCAACCACCACCGCATTCAGCGTGGCTGCTGCCTGTTGGCTTAACGACTCACAGAATTTCTTTACAATCTGTTCGGAAAGAGTGTCGAGCCGCAGCGCGGTCTGATCGTAGAAGAAGTTCAGTCTGCCCTCAATATAACTACAAAACTCTTTGCATCTGCGGTCAAGCAGATCGCATAGCTGCGCATCCAGCTTCTGATCATTCTTCTGATGATTGGCCTGGCGACTTTCGGCCTGAATTGCATTTTCAATGGCGGATGCGAGGGCTGCCTGAAAACTCCTGCGGGCGTCTGTCCCGCTTCCCCCATCCATGGAGAGCGCAATGGGCGTCGTCTGATCGCATTCGGCCAGCGATTCCGCAGTCGGAACCTTTGCACCGTGCTGCCTGGTTGCCCGTTCCGCACTAAACTCCCGGACATTTGTCACCAGGACAGGGCGCGAGTTTGACACGGGACGCGAACCATGACCGTCTCGAGCAAGTTCTGTTGCCGGCAGCGGCTTCTGTTCCAGCGAGCGGCGGTCTGGCGCCCGTTCTCCCGCATTGCTCATGTCGTTCATTCGCACACAGCCATCCATGACGCTCGAGTCGGCTTGAAAACTCGGCCTGTAAGTTGGATATAGCGGAGCCGTCAGAAAGGCAGAACTATTGCGCAACAACCCGAGCAGAGCTTGCTCGGCCGTTGGCCAGCTTGAGCGGCGAAAGCGCACCCATTTGGTCGATAGGGCACGGCTCAGCCGACTCCCTGCATTGGCCAGCAGATCGTGGGGCCTTGACAGCCAACTCTGGTAATTCGCGCGCGGACTTGTCATTGGAAACCTCACCTTGACGAGAAGAATCACGAATGCCGTATTGTCGCATTTTATTCCATAACGTTTTAGTACTGATATGCAAGGCTCTGGCCGTTTCGGTTCGGTTCCAGCGCGACTTCGCAAGACAGTCCTCAATCATCCGCCGCTCTGCTTCGGCTCGGACTGAGTAGACGAGCTGCCTCAAACCGGGGCCAGCAGGCAGCCGTTCCGCGCTCTCGGACCTGCGCTCTCGGAGCTCCGCAAGCGCCGCTTCGTCGTCAGCTAAGACCAGATACCTACACACAAAGTTTTTCAGTTCGCGTACATTACCCGGCCACGAATGTTTCACGCATGCGTCCATGAGGCGCTTCGAAAATCGCCTCTGTGGGCGGTTGAACTGAGCCGACAGGTGCTTCATGAAATAGTCGAGAAACAATGGAATATCTTCGCGGCGCTCGCGGAGGGCAGGAATCCGAAGGGTGATGGTATTCAGGCGATAATAGAGATCCGGACGAAATAGCTTTTCGCTTAAAGCCTTTTGGATATCGATGTTGGTAGCCGCCAAAATGCGCACATCGACAGTCAGGGTACGCCGTCCGCCTAACCGTGAAAACTGCTGGTCTTGCAGGACGTGCAAAAGCTTGGCTTGGAGCGTCGAGGGCATCTCGCCAATCTCGTCGAGAAGAATCGTTCCATGCTCGCAGAGTTCAAACTGGCCTGGCTTCGATTTCACCGCTCCTGTAAAAGCGCCGGCTTCATATCCGAAAAGTTCACTCTCCAAGAGTTCTGAAGGCAGCGCCGCGCAATTCACTTTCAAGAACGTGTTCTGCGATCTCGGGGAACGGGCGTGCAGAGCCCGGGCTACGAACTCTTTTCCGACTCCGGATTCCCCGAGCAGGAGCACTGGAACATCCACTTGAGCGACGCGGTCAATCTGTTGGCGCAATTCTTCCATCGCAGGACTGCGCGTAAATCGCAACTCTTCTGAAGGCGCGAACGGCAAGGGCGTCCCTGCAGGTGTCTCCTTGAAGGAAATTACGCGGGGCGAAGCACTCATCTATTCACTCCTCGATTTGAGAACAGGGCGACTGCCTCCAGGAATCTTGACGTTGTGGTATGCACCCACAAGCCTTCATGGCGAGTCTGTTTCAGGCCCGCACACACGCTATTCCTAAATTGGCGAGTGCGCCATCGGTCCATGGCTGCATTCGCGGCAGGAAAAGTCCGTAGAACCGTGTAGGGGGTCCACTGACTTGACGGTATTTACGCCTGAACCAGGCCTCGCCGGATGGCGTAGCGCACCAACCCCGCAGTCTCGTGGATGTCGAGTTTTTCCATAAGCCGCGTGCGGTGCGTTTCCGCTGTTTTCACGCTGATGTTCAGGACGCCTGCCACTTCTTTGGTGGTCTTTCCTTCGGCGATCAACTGGAGCACTTGTCGCTCACGGGGGCTGAGCGGCTCCGAAGAGAGCTCGGTCTTGTTCTGATACGCCTGCACGACAGCGCGAGAAACTTCAGGGCTCAAATACACGCCGCCGCGCGACGCTTCGCGAATTGCCTGCACCAGATTCTCGGCGGCATGCGTTTTTACGACATATCCTTTTGCGCCTACTCGCAGCGCCTCCAGAAGATAGGGGTCCTCGTCATGAATCGTAAGGAAAACAGTCTTTGTTTGCGGCGAGACTTTTTGAATTTCCTTCGCAGCATCAATGCCGTTCAGGACGGACATGCTTACGTCCAGTACTGCTACATCCGGATGCAAGGACTCCGCGATTCTGACCGCTTCTTGCCCGTTTGATGCCTCTCCAACAATTTTCAATCCTTCCCGCTCTAACAAAACCTTCAATGATTGTCGTATTATCTGATGATCGTCCGCGAGTATTACCTGTATGGGCATCCTAAACCTCCAAGGGAACCAGTATGTGAGTGCGAATCTCCCGCTCCATTAGATTCTCCCTTCTAACCTGAGTTCAGCGCTCCCGCATTCAGCCGAGTATTTTACAGATAACACAGGTATTGTGAATCCAGCGCTTTCCCATGCAAATATCAGGTGTTACACCTACAGCATTCGTCGAGCGCGTCTCCCCGTTTAATGCAGAATTCAAGCCTGAGTCATCAAGTATTGACACTTCAGGCTTAAAACTGTCCCCGCCTTAGTGCGGAATTTCGATTTGGCGACTATTTGATTCCCTACAACCGGACGAGAAAGAGCGAAGGAGAACCTTTGTGTCTACCTCAGAAGCGATTCGTGTGTATGTGGGACGCGCGTTTCTAACATTGTTAGTCGTCTCTCTTTTGATCTTGAGCATGCATCCCGCGGCGGCGCAAACGGACCGCGCCACGTTGGAGGGCACGATCACTGATCCAAGCGGCGGAACCATCGCCGGTGCGAGCGTCAATGTCACAGAAGTTGCCACCGGCATCAGCCAAATACGCAAAACGAACTCACATGGCTACTACCTTTTCCCGGGCCTTGCCGTCGGCGAGTACACGATCAGCGTTTCAAACCCAGGGTTCAAGAGCAAGAACCTCGAAAGCGTCGTGCTCCAGGTGGGCGAGACACGTACGCTCGATGTCCGACTCACAGTCGGTGAAGTGGATGAAGAAGTCGAAGTCAAAGCGGAAGCAAATCCGCTCGAGCGTACTTCCGCGGCGAGCGCGACCGTCATAAGCACTAACCAGATTGCTAATCTTCCAGTGAATGGCCGCGACTGGTCTGGGTTAACGCTGCTTGCGCCGTTTGCGCAGGATGACGGCGGCGGCGACCAGCGCACGATTCGTTTCGCCGGTCGCGCCAGAGACGACAACAATTTCAATTTTGACGGCGTCGATGCCGGTGGCATTCAGGAGCAAGCCCAGAAATCGCAAGTCCGTCTGCAAATCTCCGAGGACGCTGTCGAAGAATACCGAGTTAACAGCGCTCTGTATGACGCGGAATATGGCACGCAAGCCGGCGGACAAATCAACGTCGTCACCAGGTCTGGGAGCAACGATTTTCACGGCACTTTGTTCGGTTACTTCAGAAATTACATTTTTGATGCTCGGAACTTCAACGATGGCGCACCAGATCCGATGACCGGCGCTTTCGTTCCAACGCCGGTGCTTCCCTTCCGCATGGGGCAGTATGGTTTAACCTTTGGCGGCCCAATCCAGAAAGACAAAACCTTCTTCTTCATCAGCTACGAAGGCCTGCGCCAGTTACAGCAGGACACCTCAAACGGCACGATTTTCGTTCCTAGCGCAAGTTTTGTTCAAGACATCCTTGTGAATGGTCGAACAGTCACCACAACGAATAACGGAGTGACCACGACCACGACATTCAACCCAACACCCCAAATGTGCGCGATTCTCCAGGGATATCCCTGGCGCGCTTCGACAGGAACAGTCGCAGGCTGCGCTCCAAAGGTCGTCTTCCCGGACAGCTTTTTCAGCAATTGTTCGTTGCCAGCCGCAAACTGCGGATTGCAACTGGGCCCGAACGACATGGTGACTGATATAGAGAACTTCACTCATCCAATCCAGACCACCGTACACGAAGACACCTGGCTCGTTCGCGTTGACCACAAGTTCAGCGACAAGACCACTCTCTACGGGCGCGCGCAGCGTGACATCAGCTTGGTTAACGCACAGATTGGCGTAACCGGCGGCCTCGACGATGCTGCAACAATCAACCATCCGGCGAACTATCTCTTGGCTCTTCAGCACGTGTTCACCTCAAACATTTTCAATGAGACCAAGTTCTACATCAATCACTTTGATTATTTCGGCGCTGCTGCCGGGGACCCTAAGAGAGGCTATTACAGTTACGATCTGGGTGCCTGGCATATCATCGCGCTTAACGGAGAGTGCAAGGACGTCGGCGGATGCCAAGCGGGTTCATCAGAAGAGAAATGGTTGAGACAAGACTTGCAGTCCCATCCGGCGGCGTGCACGTTGGCGTACTGGCACGAACCGCTCTTCAGCTCGGGTGCTGCGCACGGCAACGACGCGGATTTCATTGCGTTCTGGCGGGACTTATACAGCGCGAGAGCCACGGTTGTGCTCAATGGACACGACCACGATTACGAACGATTCGCACCGCAAGGTCCAGACGGCAAAGCTGATCCCGCGCGCGGCATCCGCGAATTTGTCGTCGGAACCGGCGGAAACCA
>DASYGR010000078.1:0-8848 GCA_035999525.1 Terriglobales bacterium | reverse complement strand
CGGAGCCATTGACGTGCTGGTCGTGGACTCGGTCGCCGCCCTCGTGCCCAAGGCGGAACTCGATGGTGAGATGGGCGACAGTCACATGGGCCTACAGGCACGTTTGATGTCGCAAGCTCTGCGAAAATTGACGGGCACAGTTTCAAAATCCCGTACTTGCCTGATCTTCATCAATCAGATTCGCGAAAAAATTGGCGTGATGTTTGGTAATCCGGAAACAACAACGGGGGGGCGCGCGCTAAAGTTTTATTCGTCCGTCCGCATTGATATTCGCCGCATCGCCGCGATCAAAGAAGGGGATGTAGTCACCGGCTCGCGCACCAAAATTAAAGTCGTTAAGAATAAAGTCGCAGCGCCATTTCGCGAAGCCGAGTTCGACATCATGTATGGCGAAGGAATTTCGCGCGAAGGCGATCTATTGGATATCGCCGCCAATTCCGGGCTGCTCGAGAAATCCGGCGCCTGGTACAGCTACAAGGGAGAACGCATCGGCCAGGGCCGCGAAAATGCCCGCCAATTTCTGAAAGACAATAAAGACACCATGGTTAAGCTCGAAGCCGAAGTGCGCAAGCATCTGGGGTTGACTCCGACAGTCGCCGCCGCTGCAGCCTCGACCTCTACCCCGGCTCAGGCTCCAGCAGCGAGCCGCGTCACCACGATGCCCAGCGCGACTCAAGAGCCAGCGAAGACGGCAGCGAGGCGATAAAAATATCTGACTTTAAGTCTTTGACGTCATCCTGAGGGACTTTAGTCCCGAAGGATCTCGCGCGTGGTGCTAGCCCATCAGGCCTGCGACCGCCTACTGGAATCCCTACGCCGCGACCGGCTGCGCGCAGTGCGCACAACGCCTGGCATTGATCGGAATCTCGCTCTGGCATTCGGGACACTTCTTCGTCGTCGGATCGGCCGGCGCAGGAGCCTTCCTCATTCGCGCGATCAACGCGTTAACTGGAGTAACCACAAAGAAATACACCGCCGCCGCGACTAGCAAGAATGCGATCAGCGCGTTGAAAAAGTCGCCCAAAGCGAAAACGCTGCCATGAACGGTGAAAGCGATCGCTGAAAAATCAGGCTTGCCGACAAGCGCCGCAATCAGAGGCGTGAGTAAATCTTTGGTGAACGCCCCCACCACCGAGGCGAACGCCGCCCCAATAACTACGCCCACAGCCATATCCACAACGTTGCCGCGAAGAATGAACTGCTTGAATCCGCTTAGCATAGGGAAGCTCCTCTCGAGAAAAGCTGAGCGGAAAGCTTACATCGAAAATGTCGGGATGGCTACTCAGATTCTCATTGGCATGACGATGTAGCGGTACTTGTAGTCTTCATTTTCGGCGGGACGGAGTTGCCCCGCGGATTGGGCGTCTTTGAGTTCCAGCTTTACGTCTCCACTGCCGACGGCTTTTAGGAAATCCAAAATATATTGGGCGTTGAAGCCGATCGTCAGAACATCGCCATTGTAGTCGGCTTCCATCGTGTCTTCTGACTCTCCGGTTTCCGTGGACGACGCGGAAAGTTTGAGTTCGCCTTTTTCCAGTTTGATTCGCACCGCGCGGGACCGCTCGTCGGCAAATTGAGCGACCCGGGAAATCGCCGCGCTTAATTCTCCTCCGTGCAAATTGATGCTCTTGTTGTTGTCCTTCGGGAGCACGGCTTCGTAGTTGGGGAATTGCCCGGTGAGTTGGCGCGAGGTCAGGAGACGAGGTCCGATGCGGAAGAATAAAGTTGATTCATCTTTGGCAAACTCGATTTCCTCGGCGTCGGTGGAGTCGAGCAGAGACTTCAACTCATCCATCGCTTTTTTCGGGACCAGCGTCTTCAGTTCGCCGGAAACTCCCTCGAATTTTTCACCGCCGCGCTCGATATGGGCCAACCTGTGACCATCCGTTGCCACCATCACAATGGATTCGGGCTTCAATACCATCAGGGCTCCGTTTAGCGTATAGCGCGATTCCTCGCTGGCGATGGCGAATCCTGTTTTCGCAATGACTGAGCGCAACACTTGCGCGGGAATTTTAATCGCCCCTGCTGTGGGAAAAGCCGGCAGGCTGGGGAAATTCGATCGCGCCATGCCAACCATTTTGGTATTCGACCGGCCACAACGAATACTGACCCAATGATTTTCCAGTAACTTGATGGTGATATCGGCGTCGGGCAGAAGTTTCACATAGTCGTGAAGTTTGCGCGCCGGGATGGTGCACGAGCCCTCTTTTTTCACTTTTGCCGTGCACGATGTGCGCAGACTGAGATCTAAATCGGTTGCGGTGAGGGAAAGTTTGTCGCCTCCAGCTTCAAATAAATAATTCGAAAGAATAGGAATCGTGGTCTTGCGTTCAACCACTCCCTGGGTCGCAGTCAGTTCGCGTAGGAGTTCAAACTTGCTGACAGTAATCTCCATTGTGGCGGTCCCGGTTGCTGAGGCAATTGCTTCTACCGGCATACTAAATTCCCCCGTGGCGCGGTGCTACTTTGAATACTTCTCTTATATCAAAATAAAAACAAATATAACCAGCAGTAACAGTAGGCGGGCCGGAAAAGTGGAAAACTTTCCCAGTTGCCATTTTTGCAACGACTTACATTACTGAACCTCGTGTCCAAAATCAGACCCGGGTTCACTGGACGGAGCATCAATCCCGGTCCCTTAACGCAGTCACGTCCCACCCCTGCACAGCTTCCACATGAAGATCACAGGCACTGCCAAGGAAGACTGGGACTGTTGGTGGAAATCCGCGCTATCGCCGCGTTTTATCCGCCTAGCTGCTCAGTCATTTTATTCAGCAGCCTGTTTAAATCTTTATCCGTCTTGCGCACCTGATCAATTTTCTCGACCGAATGCAAAACGGTCGTGTGATGCTTTCCGCCAAACTGACGGCCGATCTCAGGCAGCGACGCTTCCGTCATGTGCTTGGCCAGGTACATCGCAATTTGCCGCGGATAAACGATAGACCGCGAGTTATTTTTCGCCTTAATCTCTACCAATCGCAAACCAAACTGCTCCGCGACGGCCTTTTGGATGGATTCGATTGTGACTTTCCTGGCCTGCGAATCAATAAAGTTCTTGAGCACCTGCTGGGTATAGGCGAGAGTAATCTCCGCTCCGATCAGCGAAGAGTGAGCTACCAACCGGATCAGCGCGCCTTCCAACTCGCGAACGTTGGAGCGAATATTCGACGCGATGTAAAGGGCCACGTCGGTCGGGAGGGTAACTTTTTCCTGCTCAGATTTTTTCTGAAGGATCGCGACTTTGGTTTCAAGGTCCGGAGGCTGAATGTCGGCGATCAATCCCCACTCAAAACGGCTTCGTAAGCGGTCTTCAAATTCCGCTAATTCCTTCGGCGGACGATCACTTGCGATCACGATCTGTTTCATGGACTCGTGAAGAGTGTTGAAGGTATGAAAAAACTCTTCCTGGGTGCGTTCCTTTTGAGTCAGGAACTGGATGTCGTCTATCAGCAGCACATCAACATTGCGGAACTTGTCGCGGAAACTCGTCATCTTGTCGTAGCGCAGCGAATTGATCATCTCATTGGTAAATTTCTCGCTGGAAATGTAGCAGATGGCGGCTTGCGGTTGACGGCGCCGGACCTCATGCCCAATGGCCTGCATTAAATGCGTCTTGCCCATGCCAACCCCGCCATAGAGGAAAAGCGGATTGTAAGCCTTGGATGGGCGCTCGGCGACCGCCTGGCAGGCGGCATGGGCGAATTGATTTCCGCTGCCGATTACAAACGCGTCAAACGTGTAGCGAGGATTCAGTTGCGCAGCGCCATCCCAATCGAACCGCGATTGCGCTGGAGTTGCCACCGGAGTGATGCGGGGAGAGAGTCCGCCATCGTGCCGGACGGGAGTCGCCGCGGGATCATCCTCCGGGGTCACGAACTGAACTTCCTGGTATTCGAGGCCCAGATTATCAAGAGCCTCCTGAATCAGGTCTGCATACTTATCGCCGACATGGCGAAACTCCTGCGTGGGGACTCGCACGAATAAAGTTCCGGCGCTTGAATGACTGTAGCGCGTGGGCTTAAGCCACGTGTCATAAGAGTGGCGATTGATTTTCTTTTCCAGCGCATCGAGGATGCGCACCCACGGATTGGGAACCAGACTAGGACTTGGAACAGACATAATTGAGATCTTCTGGGGACTGCCTTTCAAGGTCAGCGCCCGATAATAATTGAATATGGCAGAAAAACATTTCGCTCTTCCAGCAAAGCAGCATCAGTCTTGAGTTAAGCGGTTGTACAGTCGCCGGACAAACTTTAAAAGCAGGACAGTCCCGCATACTAGCACAATTATTTTGTGAGTGCGGCAGTCTTCTTCGCCGGAGTTTTTCCTTGCCTCCGATTCAACACGCGCAGAAAAAATTCTGTCAAGTAGCATAGATATAACTGTCGCGCATGTGGTGCAGATGCTTGCTGAAAGCGGCTGGACGAAGAGTCATACGAAGGAGAATAGAGGAACCCAAGCTGGCCTCGCTGCCCCCTTAAAATGACATTCGAGTGGCGTGATTGCGGGACAGGCGCACAAGCCAGCGCCAGCCGCGTTTGCCGCTGTGCGTTCACTCGTTTATACTTAACGTTCCTTTGCACGATCAGTTCGCAGAGCAGCATATTATTTTGCCTGTAAGATCAGGAGCAGCTATTTTTCATGCCCAAGCGTACATTCCAACCTAACCGGCGCCACCGCTCCAAGACACACGGATTTCGGACGCGTATGAAAACCAAGAGTGGGCAAGCCGTTATCTCGCGCCGGCGCGCCAAAGGCCGCAAGCGTGTATCGGTAAAGCCTGGCTTCCGGGAATAATTGATTCTTTTGATGACTGGACCGCAATCCGAATTGCTGGATCGTGAATAGTGAGCGACAGCGATCTTCCGGTTCGCTCCAAAATTTCGTCCATCAGAGTAAAACCAGGCCGGTTTCCGCGCACAGCCCGTTTATTACGGCATGCTGATTTTGAGCGCGTGTACAAGCAGGGCAGGCGTCATTTCTCGAGCCACATGACCGTGTTTTACCTGCGGCGCGAAACTGTCGGCGGGATGCGGGTCGGGTTCACGGTCGGCCGCGGGCTTGGCGGGGCAGTGGATCGGAACCGGATGAAGCGCCGCCTTCGCGAAGCGGTGCGGACGCACTATCCCGAAACCGATATTGCCGTGGATGTTGTGATTAATCCGAAGAAGTCCTTGTTGAAAGCGGAGTTTTCGGAATTGCTGAATCAGGTCGAGCGGGCGTTTGACATCGTTAAGAAATCCTGCAAACCAGTGGGCGGCGTTTGAAATATAAAAGAAATCTTGTCTTCAAGAATTGTCCTATAAAGAAGACCGATTTTAAGATGAAACAGATTCCAAAAAATATCGCTCTGCAAGTTTTGCGAGTTTATAAGTTTGCAATCTCGCCATACTTTGGCCCCGCGTGCCGTTACCAGCCGACTTGCTCTGAATACGCGACGGAAGCGATTGAGTTGCATGGTTTGATCAAGGGCAGCATGATGGCAGCAAGCAGGGTCCTCCGATGCAACCCCTGGGGTGCCGCCGGTTACGATCCGGTTCCAGCGAAACATCTTTCAGGGAAACATTTTTCGGCGAAAGATTCGAGCGCCATGTTTAATCCTGGTTGCAGCTCCACTGACTGAGAAAATTTTGGCAGACTTTCACAATCCCCAACAAGATCCCGGCATGGAGCGGCGGCTGCTTCTCGTCTTCGCTCTTACCTTTCTTGCCATCATCGCCTTTCAACCACTGCTGAAAAAATATTTCCCCCAAGCCGTCCCGTCTCCGCCAAAGACGCAGACACAGAATCAGCCCGTCCAAAACCAATCTCCCACACCCGCCGTAGCTGTTGAACAAAAATCACAATCGGCCAACCAGAAGACTCTAAATATCGCAACGAAAGCAGCTGCGGCAGAAACCGAAACCGTTATCGAGAATGATGTCTATCGGATTACTTTCACCAACCGCGGCGCGCAGGTTAAATCCTGGATTCTCAAAAAATTCGATGATGACAACGGCCATCCATTGGACCTGGTCAATGGCGCAGCGTCTCAGATGTACGGCTATCCGCTGTCTCTCTGGACGTACGACCAGGGGTTGCGAGACAAGCTAAGCTCGGCCCTCTACGTTGTTTCTACGAAAGATTCCACGGCACCGGACCAAAAAAATGTCCGGACAATAACTTTTGAATACGCGGATAAAGATGTTTCCGCCAGCAAGGCGTTCAAATTCGAATTGCCTTCGGCGACCAAAAAGTCGGATACCAGCGGCAGCGCATACGTAGTTGGAGTTCAGACCTCTGTGGTTTCCGGCGATCATGTTGTGCAAGCGTTTCCAATGTGGCCGGCGGGTTTCGGAGATCAAACCAACACCGCTTTCTATGCCGCCAGCCAGATTGAATACCAGAACAACAATGACACTGAGCGGCTCGCCATCAAAAAAATAAGCAGTGGAAATACTCTAGCCGGACCATTTGATTGGGCCGGAGTTGGAGATCAGTACTTCGCCGCGGCTTTCATTCCTGATGATCCGCAATCGTCCTCGATGATTACGTTGCGCAATGCGATGGATGTGCCCACCGATGCAAAAAAGCCGCAGGAAACAAAAAAGGGTGATGTCCTGGGCGCGGCAGTCGGAAACCCTAAAGGGCCTACCAGTGAGCGCTTGTACGTTGGACCTAAGTCGCTTCAATTAGTCGAGGGCGTTCCCGTGCCCACGGTGACGGATGCTTCTCCCGATTTACGCACGCTGGTGAATTTCGGTTACATGGGAAGCATTGCCCGCCCACTATTTTTGTGGCTGCGATGGACTTACGAAAAGATGGTGCCCAACTGGGGATGGGCGATCGTTATGCAAACGCTAATTATTTCGTTGGCGCTTTTACCGCTCCGCATCAAGCAGATGAAGTGGTCGCTCAAGATGCAGAAAATCGCGCCGCAGATGAAGGCCATTCAGGAAAAATATAAGAAGTACAGCATTCGCGATCCACGCAAGCAGGAAATGCAGAAGGAGATTGCCGAACTTCATAAGCGCGAAGAGGTCAATCAATTGGGCGGATGCCTGCCCATGCTGATTCCGATGATACTGATCTGGCCTTATTACAAGATGCTGGCCGTGGTCGTTGACCTGCGCCACGCACACTGGATTTGGATCACTGATCTTTCGTCGCGCGACCCGTATTTTATTCTCCCAACCCTGCTGGTTATAAGCATGGTCGTGACCCAGAGAATGACTCCGCAAGTGGGCATGGATCCGTCGCAACAAAAAATGATGACATTAATGATGCCGCTTATGATGGGGTTTATCTTTTATAATCTAGCCGCCGGATTGAATCTGTATTACGCGGAGACCAATCTCATCTCCATCATCCAGCAGGCGGTAATGAATCGAACCAAGGTCGGTAGGGAAATGCGAGAGATGGCGCTGAAGAGGGCCAGAAAGAAAGAGAAGTGAGAAAAACACAGCTACCTCCTCGCTCCTGGCTAAAGAGCCAATTTTATTCGCGATATGAAGAGTTACGATTCCGCTGTACTCGAGTAGCTTGGAGCTAGAAGCCAGAAGCGCTTTTTATGCCAATTCCCGACAAAATCGCCGCCGCTAAAAAGATTGACGAATTCCTGCGCAACGTTGTCACAAATGGCGGATTGCATCTCCGCTATCGCATCACCGTTGATCCTCCACTTCCTGATGAGCGCGATTGGGAACGCCCAGAGATTATGGTCGAACTTTCCGGCCCTGACTCTCCGCTGGTTCTTGAGCGGGGTTGCGAACTGTTGCGTTCTCTCGAACTCTTGGCGCTGGAGATGCTTCACCTTCCGGGCAACGAGCACGAAAAGATTCGTTTTGATTGCATGAACCAGCGAGCCTTGCGCCTCGAAGAACTGCGAGTCGCCGCTGATGTCGCCGCCGAAAGAGTGCTCAAGACCGGAGTGCCCTACGAGTTCGCTCCCATGTCATCCCGCGAGCGCCGGATCGTGCATCTCGCGCTGCGCGATCATACCGGCCTTCGCACGGAAAGCCAGGGCGAAGGTGGAAGGCGTTGTCTAGTCGTCTATCCGAAAGACTACAAGCCCGCCGCGAAGCCGTTGGCCAGACGAATTCCCTAGGGCGAATTCCACGTCCGCTTTGTCACCCGCTACAATCCTACCGTGAACCTCGACGACACCATCGTCGCCATCGCGACTCCGCCCGGACGCGGCGGTATCGGGGTCATCCGCATCGCGGGTTCGGAAGCCAAAAGCATTGCCATGCCCATGCTGCGCCTAAAGCATGATTTAGAACCGGGCCGAGCTTTATTCGGAGAGCTGATTGAGCCGGGATCACGTGGCGCGGGCGCCCCTGCCCGCGAAAATTCTGTCACTGAGGATAGGACGAATGACGCAGTAGGCGGAGAGATCATGCAGCCGAGGACGGTCGCGCCACACGAGCAGCGAATTGACGAAGTCGTCGTCACATTTTTTCCCAAGCCCCACTCCTACACAACCGACGACACCATAGAAATTTCCGCGCACGGTTCTCCCATTGTTCTCCGTCACGTCGTCGAACTCGCACTAGCCCGTGGCGCGCGCCTCGCCGAACCCGGCGAATTCACCATGCGCGCTTTTCTTAACGGACGCATTGATCTCACACAGGCTGAGGCTGTCCGCGACCTGATCGAATCGCAAACTCTGTACCAGGCCAAGATCGCCGCACAGCAACTCGATGGCGCGCTTTCTCACCGGCTGCAACCGATCAAGAAAAATTTGGTCGAGCTGATTGCAACGCTCGAAGCCGGCATTGACTTCGCCGAAGATGATATTTCGGTGTTGCCCGCCGGCGCGATATTACAGCGCTTGGCGGCTGTTCGCGCTCCAGTAGAAGAACTG
>DASYGR010000055.1:0-7784 GCA_035999525.1 Terriglobales bacterium | reverse complement strand
GCGTATGCGCTCAGAGTATGGTTGAGCGCATTGATGAGCGTAACGTGAGTGCGATCACCCTCGTAATTTACAAAAAAGAAGAGCTTGTTCTTGATAATCGGCCCGCCTAAATTGCCGCCAAACTGGTTCAGCCGTAAGGGTTGCTTCGAGGTCTCAAAGTAATCTTTCGCGTCCAGAGCGTCGTTGCGGAAGAACTCAAACAGCTCGCCGTGATAGGCATTCGATCCGGACTTCGTGATGATGTTCATCTGCGGACCGAGGGAATGGCCATTTTCAGCGCCGTAGCCGCTATTCGAGAAGTCAATCTCCTGAACGCTGTCCACGCTCGCTCGCGTGACCCGGGCTTGCTCCTGGCCTTCGGTGTCCAAAAAACCGTTGATATCCCCGCGCGTCGCACTCTGTCCATCCAGCGTGATATTCAGTCCGGTGAAGATGTTATCCAATCCATCAACGCTGCCTTGGAAGAATCCCGTCGAGTCTACCGATCCGGGCGCTATTTCCAGGAAGTCGCTGAGGTCTCTGCCATTCACCGGCAGGTTGGCAATTTGGTTCGTGTCCAAAGTCGTACCCGATGTACTCGAGGAGGTGTCAACCGTCTGAAAGGTGCCGGTGACTTGGATACTCTCGCCAGCGGCAGCGATCGCCATAGCCAGATTCACGTTCACCGTAGCGCCGACGTTCAGCTTGATCTGCGCGCTCTTGCTTTCCGCGAAACCGGTGGCATTGGCAGTTATGACATAGTTTCCAAAAGGCAATGCGGAAGCAACGAAATTTCCATTCTGATCGGTGACCTGATTCGTCTGAATTCCCGTACCGACATTCATGATCGCCACCGTAGCGTTCGGAACGAGCGCGCCCGATTGATCAGCCACCGTGCCGTTGATGGTGCCGGTGTCGAATTGTGCAAGTAATGGCAGCGTGCCCAGACCGAGAACTGCCAGCAAAATAGCGAGACGCAAAAACATCGGGGTCCATTTTGTTCCGACGAACCGAGAATTACCTGTCATAACGCCTGTCCTCCCCACCGCTTTAATTCCTTCAAGGTCATGCCCAAACACAGCTACCCGGAAAATCCTAATGCCGTTGTTGCGCCATAGTCAACCTTTTTTGTTGTTTTTTGGCGTTAAACGATACTTGTTTGTTTCTTTTAAAGCTATAATCGCGCCTGTTTGAGGGTCAGAACGGACGTTTGACGCGCTTTTTGACCAGATGCACAGGTTTAAGGGCAGCGATTTGGATCGCAGAAATCAGTTATGCCCTAGCGCCGAATCCCGGCCCTCGTTGCTACACTGGAGCCCGAACGCTGAGTTCTTCTCGCATGAGAAGCCTTCATAGGAGATTACGCACGATATTTTCCGGGATCGTCGCCCTTGTGGGGATTGGCCTCACCTTCACGATCAATGGGTTCGCCCAAAGCGAGCCAACTCCCGGTCATTTCGTGGACGCCACGGAAAAGCTGGGAATTAAATTCCGCCAGCAAGCTTCGCCAACCAGCAAGAAATACCTTCTGGAGACGATGGGATCGGGCGTCGCCCTGTTCGATTACGACAACGATGGCCGTCTGGATATTTTTTTCGCGAACGGCGCACGGCTGGATGATCCGACTCCGAAAGGCACGATTCCGAAAAAAGATAGCGCCAAATACTGGAACCGTCTCTACCACCAGAAGTCCGACGGAACTTTTGAGGATGTCACAGAAAGAGCCGGTCTCACCGGAGTGGGCTATTCCACCGGAGTTGCCGTCGGCGACTACGATAACGATGGATTCGAAGACCTCTATGTAGCCGGCTACGGTCACGGCACGCTTTACCACAACAACGGCGACGGCACGTTCACCGATGTGACCGCCACTGCCGGCGTTGCCGGCTCAGGATGGATGACCAGCGCTGCATGGGTGGACTATGACAACGACGGACGCCTGGATCTGGTCGTTGCACGCTACATGCAATGGGACTTCGACGACATCTATTGCGGGCGTCGTGACAAAGAAGACTTGCGATCTTATTGCCATCCGGATCTTTTCAAACCCGAGTCAGTCCTGCTCTTTCACAATGACGGCAACGGGAAGTTCACCGAGGTATCGCACCAGGCCGGGGTTGACCGCCCAGGGAAAGGGCTGGGGCTTGCCATTGCGGACTATGACCACGATGGCTTTATGGATATCCTGCTGGCCAATGATTCCATGCCGCAATATCTGTTCCACAACCGCGGCAACGGAACGTTCGAAGAAGTAGGACTGACTTCTGGAGCTGGACTCGACAGCAACGGCAACACCTTTGCCGGCATGGGCGTGGACTTTGAGGACTATAACAACGACGGCTGGCCGGACATCATCATCACCGATCTCGCGTACCAGCGATACGCGCTCTATACCAATCTGAAGGACGGCACTTTCGATTACTCCCCGTCCGCCACGGGATTGAACGCAATTTCGCTGCTGCATTCCGGCTGGGGTGTGCGTTTTCTCGACTACGACAATGATGGGTGGAAGGATTTGCTGATTGTCCAGTCGCACGTGATCGACACAATCGAGAGGTACGATCCGACCGTGCACTATCGCGAGCCGCCTCTGTTGTTGCACAACGACCACGGAAAAAAGTTCGTGGATGTTTCGGCAGCCTCCGGCGATGTGTTCCATCAGCAATGGGCCGGCCGCGGATTGGCGATCGGAGACATTAATAATGACGGGAAACTGGACGCGGTTGTAACCTCCAACGACGGCCCCGCATTTGTCCTGCTAAACCAAACCGTCACTTCGAACCACTGGGTCACGCTTAACCTCGTTGGGGTGAAGAGCAATCGCGACGCTATCGGCGCTCAAGTGAGGATCGCGACCGCGGCAGGCGATCAATTCGCAACGGTAACCACGAGCGGCAGCTACCAATCCTCCGGTGACAAGCGATTGCATTTCGGTTTCGGGTCTGCGGACTCCATCCGTGAAATCGAAATTCGCTGGCCGAGCGGGATCCGCCAGACGGTGCGGGACCTAAAGCCAGATCGGATCCTGACCATCACAGAGCCGTTAAAATAAATTTGCAGGCTGCTCCTACGATGCGAACCGAATTGTTATGTGTCGGCATGTTGTTCCTCTCGGCAAGCCTGATTTCCTCAGCGCAGGCCCCAAAGCAAAGCGCCAACGCGTCGCAGTTGCAGGACGCCGCTCAAACCCTTGCCGCTGGAAAACTAAAGCAGGCTGAAAGCGAGTTGCAGTCTGTGCTGCTTTCCACGCCGGGAGAATATCGGGCGCGCGATCTGCTGGGAGTAATCCGCGTCCTTCAAAAGCGCGAACCTGAGGCAGAAGAATGCTTTCGCCGGGCTGTCCGGCAAAACCCCAACTTCGCGCCTGCGCGGGCGCATCTCGGACTCCTGTATCTCCAGATGAATCGCCCGGAAGAGGCTGTCCCGCAATTAAGAGAAGCCTTGCGCCTTGATCCTTCTCGAACCGATGCTTCGGATGCATTAGTACACGTCTTGCAGGACCAAAGCCATACGGCGGTTGCCCGTGGGGACTGGGCAAATTCGCTCGCATTGCTGGCCGAGGCGCGCAAATGTGCACCCAACAATGCGGACGTTCAATTCGAATTCGGATCGGTGGCGCTGCAAGTGTCGTCTTGGCAAGACGCGGTCGCTGGCTTCCAGCAAACTTTGAGGCTGCGCAGGAACGATCCAGCGGCGCTGTATAGTCTGGGGCGAGCGTTTCTAGGGCTATGGAAATTCGAGGATGCGCGCCAGCAGTTCGCCCAGTACGTTGAAGTACGTCCGGACGACGCGTCCGGTCATGCGGCTCTGGGCATGACTCTCGCTACGCTTGAGCGCTCCGACGAAGCCCGGTCGCAGTTCCAGCGATCTATCGCACTGGATCCTAAGCAAACTGAATCCTACTTTCGCCTCGGACTCCTGGACCTCGATTCGAAAGACCTGGACTCGGCAGCCCGGAATCTCCAGCACGTGCTTGATCGCGAACCGAAGCACGCAGGCGCTTTAACCGCGCTGGGCCGGGTGGCATTTGAACAGAAGCGTTACAGCGACGCCGCGGATCTGCTTCAGCGAGCCATCGCCAATGACGATTCCATGCGGGAGGCTCACTATTATCTCGGGCTCACCTTCGCCCGCATAGGACGCAAGCAGGGAGCAGACGAGCAACTACAAATCGCAACCCGGCTGGAACACGACGAAGCGGAACATCGGCGAACCGTGTTTCGGATCATCGATCCCGCTCCCGGCGCGCTAGGCTCACCGCACCAGAACTAGCTCTCAAGCTGTGGCGATGCTCAATCGTACGCAGGTGCACACTGCCGCGATAACGATGGCCGAGGAATGGATACTCTCGGTCGCTACCCAACCGTTCGGCCTTGTTACCTCAGTAATTAAGCGATCCGAATCATCTCCCTCACAATTGACTGAAGCTTTCATTGGGGATTTTTCCTTGATGTGGACACCGTCCAACACAATGCCATCTGGAGCCTCGCCGCTGTTGGCGGTTCGCGGATTGACCCTAAAGTACGGAGGCAGTGGCAAACCAGTCACCGCCTTACATGACGTCAATTTCGATCTCGCTTCGGGAGAAATAGTTGGAATACTGGGCGAATCAGGATCGGGCAAGAGTTCGTTTGCTCTTTCCATTGTTGGATTGTTACCAGCGAAAGCCTCCGTGGGAGGCTCGATTCGGCTGCAAGACAAAGACCTGCTCCAAGGTGACGAATCTTCTTGGCAAGCCATCCGGGGGGCAAGAATTTCTATGATCTCCCAAGAACCAGGACTCGCGCTGAATCCCGTCATGCGCGTCGGCGATCAGATTGCGGAGGTCATCCGAGCGCATCGGCCGGGACGCCGGAAGATCCAAAAACAAGAGTCAGAGGCGATCTTACGCGAATTATGCCTTTCTGACGTGGACCGCATTTACAAGGCATATCCGCATCAACTCAGCGGGGGCCAACTTCATCGGGTTGTAATCGCGCAAGCCGTGGCCTGCCATCCCCAGATTGTAATCGCGGACGAGCCAATGCGATCTCTCGACGTTACCGTGCAGGCGGAGATTCTGGAAGTCTTCCGCGCAGTCAATCGCACGTTTGGAACTGCGCTCATCTTTATTACACACAATCCTGCATTACTCGTGGGATTCGCGGATCGCGTCATCGTGATGTACGCGGGCCGGATCGTCGAGGATGGGCCTGTGGCCCAAGTCTTCCGGCGTCCTCTGCATCCTTATACCAAAGGCTTGCTGCAATTGGCACGGAGAAACCAGCCGCAAGACGGGCATATGCATCCAGGACGGCTGCCTGCGATTCCTGGCAGCCTAACGAACTTGGATCGCTTGGCGCAAGGTTGTGTTTTCGAACCGCGGTGCTCCGCGAGGACGGCGATTTGCCACTCTGAATCTCCAATCGAAGTCACGCCGGAACAAGGCCGGCGAGTCAGTTGTTTTAATCATGGGAACTGAAACAGCAGCCAAGCGTGCAGCCACGGCAGCCCTCGTGACGATCCGCGGGTTGAGCAAGCAGTATCTACAACGCAGCCCGTTCTCGCGAAAGAAGTTTGTAGTTGACGCACTCATTGATGTGGACCTCGAGATTGCTCCAGCGTGTCTAACCGCACTGGTAGGGGAATCGGGCTCCGGAAAATCTACTTTGGCCAGGTGTTTAGCGATGCTGGAAACGCCGGATCGCGGGAAAATCTGGTTCGAAGGGAACGGAATATCATGCTGCAATGCGCAGCAGTCGGCGCATCTCCGTCCGAAGATACAGTTGGTGTTTCAGGATTCGGCTGGAGCTTTGAATCCACGCTTCTCGGCGGGACAAATCATTGCAGAGCCGCTCGAAATCCAAGGACGAGAAATTAAAAAGAATTTGCGCTCGCGGGCCCGCGAATTAATGGAAGAAGTCGGACTGTCGCCAGACTGGATTGACCGACGTCCATTAGAGTTCAGCGGCGGCCAGCGTCAGCGCCTGGCAATCGCGAGGGCCATCGCTTTGAGGCCGACCCTCCTGGTTCTCGATGAATCACTCTCGGGGTTGGATCTTTCGACCCAGGCCCAGATACTGAATCTTCTTTTGGACCTGCAGGCGACGCATTCTTTGACCTGCTTATTGATATCCCACGATTTGAGTCTGGTGGGTCAGGTCGCGGATTTTGTTGCGGTGATGCATCAGGGAAGTATCGTCGAACAAGGGACGCGGCAAGCAATTTTGACCTATCCCCGGCACGCTCATACCCGACAGCTGCTAGATTCCTGTCGCGTGATTGAATCTACATTTAGAACTGCCCAAGCTGGGGGGCGGTCATGAAATACCTGGAGCGGCGAGTAATTCACGGGATACTCCTTTTAATTGGGGTATCAGTTCTATGCTTTTTGTTTAGCGATCTCGCTCCGGGGAGCTTCTTCGACGAAATGAAGCTTAATCCGGAGATTTCGGCTGAAACAGTTGCCGGATTGCGGTCTCAGTACGGGCTCGATCAACCTTTGCCGGTGAGATACGGTCGCTGGGTGAAATCTGTTTCCCACGGAGATTGGGGTTTTTCCTTCGCATACAACATGCCGGTCAAAACTCTTCTCGTGGTGCGAGCACGCAATACTCTGTTTCTCACTACGTCGGCAACTTTTCTTGCATGGCTTATCGCCATCCCCCTTGGAGTTTGGATTGGCAGCCGTGGTGGCGGATGGGAAGACCGTCTGGCGATGGCAGGCACATCGCTGCTGCTCTCGGTGCCGGAGCTCGTTCTGGCGCTGGGTCTTCTGTATTGGGTGGTTCGCGCCCAAACGTTGCCTGTGGGCGGAATGACTTCCGTGGGTTTCGATGATCTGGGAGTGTGGGCAAAGATCTGTGACCTGACGGTACATATCGTTGTTCCGGCGACTATTCTCGTTCTCGCTAGTTTGCCGATACTGGTGCGGCATGTGCGAGCCAGCATGGTGGAAGTATTGAAGGCGCCATTTATTCAAGCGGCACGCGGACACGGGATCGGACGGGTCAGGCTTCTATTCCGTCACGCCCTCCCTGCTGCTGCGAACCCGCTGATTTCCTTATTTGGGTTGTCGGTTGCCGGACTTTTGAGCGGCTCGCTGTTGGTGGAAGTGATTATCGGTTGGCCCGGGTTGGGACCGCTGCTGCTCGAGGCCTCCATTTCCCGAGATGTCTACGTTGTCGTTGGGGCAGTGATGGCATCAACCTTGTTCATGATTCTGGGGAGTTTTCTAGCAGACGTAATGCTAGTAGCTTTCGATCCCCGGCTGCGGATGGAATAAATCGAATAGTGCGACAGGAATAATGATTAGGAAAAATCCAAAAATTACTGTGGCGTTGCTCTTTCTGGCGGTGCTGCACTTGGCGATATTGTTCGCCGGTTTTGTTGCACCCCAGGATCCGTCCACACAGAATCGAGAATTCTCTTTTGTTCCTCCCTCTCACCTCCGCTTTGTGGATGCTCATGGGCATTTGCATCTCCGCCCCTTTATTTACCAATGGGGCGCTCGTCCCGATGGTCTCCACGGATATGCGGAGTCCCGCGAGCGCGAATATCCCGTGCGTTTTTTCGTGCGGGGGCCTCAATACAAAATTGCCGGCCTATTTGAATCGCATACTCACTTGTTCGGAGTAGACGCTCCGGCGCTAATTTTTCTGGCTGGGACTGACAATTACGGCCGCGATCAGTTCTCGAGGATCCTGTACGGCGGGCAAGTCTCGCTCGCGGCGGGAGTTCTTGCTGCCGGGACTTCGTTGCTCCTCGGATCACTAGTTGGCTGCATTTCAGGGTTCTACGGCAAGTGGATTGATGAATCAGCCATG
>DASYGR010000011.1:0-4337 GCA_035999525.1 Terriglobales bacterium | reverse complement strand
CAACCGCCAACAGTCGAACCTGATCGAGATAGACAACTTCCTCCATCGGTTCCATCAGGCGGAAACTTAGGGTTGGGTGGCCCATCCTCCCCCGGTTTTGGGAAGGGTGGGAATCATCTCTCTCGTGGATGGCGTTGCCATCTATTTTCACGTACTCCGTCGGACGCGGAATATTGCGCTGGCCCGGCCCAACCCAATGTCCGACGACGCCCGCTCCGAGAATGTCGGCGACAAGCTGATAGTGCTCACCATCCCATGCGAAAAGCGTTGGACACGAACTGCCGCGACGGTCTATTTCTGTATATTTCTGTTCGCGGTTCGCTGCAACCTCGATTTCATCCTGCAACACTCCCGTAGGCCACAACATGCGAACAACGTCGGCTTGTTTTGCTTGTCCGAGGCCAACAACGATCTGCGTGGAATTTTGCCCGAGATATCCGGACGACCCCGCGATCTCAAACTTCTGGCGATTGCCTCCAGAAAACACTTCGATCTTGGTTCCGATGGCGCTCTTGTTGTCGTTCAGGCCGGTGAGTGCAAACCGCAACCAGTTATTTTTGTTGCCCCCTTCGTTTCGCAGGAGCACAGCCGGACCGTGATTTTGCGTGATGAGCAGTCCAGTTGTTCCGTCACCCTCGAAGTCTCCGGTAATGATTGCTCGCGGATCTTTGAGCTGGATTTTGTCGAGTCCGACGTCAGCGGTGACGTCCTTGAAACCGTCAGGGCCGAGATTGCGGAAGAGCTCAACTTCACCTTTTCCTTGCGCAGTTTCGCCGACCGCAACAAGATCAACCCATCCGTCGTTGTCGTAGTCCAACGCAGCAACACCGTAAGCTCGGACCCAGTTTGTCGCGGGCAACGTCACTGGATCGAAGGTCTTACCCTGGTTGTTACGCCAGAGACTTATTGCGGGTGCGCCAAAATGCGTAAAAGCGAGATCCATCCAGCCGTCGTGGTCGAAATCAAGCGCGGCGACGCCCACTGCCGGACTCGCCATGGATTCGGACCAGAACTGATGATTCTCAAAAACTCCCTCGCGGGGATTCTGAAAAATGATCGGCGGCTTCTGGCCGCTGGTGACAACGAGGTCAACAGCGCGGTCATTGTTGTAGTCGGTACCAACGGATGCAATTTCCGATGTTGACCCGCCGAGGCCAATCGCAGTGCTTACGTCGGTAAAAGTACCGTTCCCATTGTTGCGCCACATTGTGTTCTGTGCGAGTGAAGGAATCTGTTCGGACCAGATCGCCGGATGCGCCATCGGTAACCCAGAAATGAAATTTGGGTCCGACTGCTTAGTAACGTATAAGTCAACGTCTCCGTCATGATCGTAATCAACAAACGTCAGGCCGATATTTAGGCCGCCGCTCTTTATACCGGCGGCCTCAGTAACATCTTTGAACGTGCCATTCTTTTCGTTGTGCAGCAGCATCACGCGTCCGTTGAAACTCACCGCTAAATCCGTCACGCCATCATTGTCATAGTCTCCCGCAGCGCAGCCAATTCCATGGACCCTCGGATCAAGGCCTGCTTTCTTCGTTACATCTTCAAACTTCCCATCGCCGAGATTGTGATATAGCGACATCCCTCCTTCTGCGCCGTTATCGGGAAGCAAGATGTCTAGCTTGCCGTCGCCGTCGTAATCGAGGAAGCATGCGCCTGGCCCGACGCTAGAAGCCAAATCCTTGCCGGTTCGGGTCGAGGCTTTGGTGATGAGGCCGGCCTCCTTCGTCACATCCACAAACCTCACCGGGACGGCAGGGGGAACCTTCTCCGCCACCGACGTCGACTCTTCCGCTAGCGAATATTTTCCCTGATCGCCATACGCCAGACTGATCGCAGCCCCAAGCTTGTGTTGAGTAACGTACTGAAAGCGGATGAGATGCTCACGCGCATGAGCCGTGTCGCCGGATTGCTGATAGGCGCGTGATAATCCGAACTGCGCCGACGCATGAAGCGGATTCAGCTTTAATGCATGTTCGAAGGCATCAATTGCCTTGGGAAATTGCCGAAGCTGCGAAAAGACAGACCCTATAAAATACCAGGTGTCGGCATCAGTCGGGTCAATTTCGATCACTTTCCGAAACGCGTCCACGGCTGCTTGAGGGTCACTGCTGTTTTTTTGCAGCAGGCCGATGCTGTACCACGCATGAGGATCTTTCGGATCGAGTTTGACCGCCTCATCGAGCAGTGGTTTGGCGTCGGCAATGCGCCCAAGGTTGAGCAGCGCGATGGCACGATTCACATTCGTGATACGCAGATGCGAATCAAGCTTTGCCGCCTCCTCGAAATGATTCAGCGCCTTTTCGAAAAGCTGCTGATTCATGTACGCGACGCCTATATTGTTTAGCGTCGCCGATTGAATCGAATCGGCAATTTTCGGAGACGATGCTTCCTGGGAAAAGATCCCACAAAAAGCGATGCAGATTACGGCCGGTAAAATAAGAATGCGTCGGGTCATCGGTAAGAATTTAATCACAAATGGGGCAAGAGATAACGGATGGCGGGAAATTAAATCGCAAAAGGGAAGAGCAGAGAAGGCAATCTACGAGCTTAAAGCTATGCTAGGCGGGCGAAAGCCGCCGCACTGCTCTTCCACCATGGCAGCGACAGAAAGAACCATTTCTTCTTCCCATGGACGCCCCACGATCTGCACTCCAATCGGCAATCCTTCCGCCGACTGCCCGACCGGAACGACGGCAGCCGGGAATCCCAGCAGATTGAACCATTCGCAATAACTCCATGCGTCCAGATATTTGACCTCGTGACCGGCGATGTTCCAACTGCGCTCGCCGTGCCGAAATGCAGGAATCGCCGCAACCGGACAAAGCAAAATGGGATACTCACGCATTTGGCGCAAAACATTCATACGAACTTCGTCCCGCTGCATCCACATATCGAGCAACGTCTGGGCGGTGTGCTGGTTTTCCGCCGCAACCCACCCGGAAAATTCCTTGAGGATTGGGCTGATCTCAGATTCATGACCTTGCAACATCGGCCCGAGCAGCATTCCTCCAGTGATTCCAAAAAACTTCCACCATAGCTCTCGCGCCCGTTCGAGTCCGTCAGGAAGAAAAGATTCAACTTGCAAACCCGCGCGCTGCAACGCGGTCGCTGCGTTCCGGACTGCCGCACGCGTTTCCGGCGTGACCGGAGTTCGCCCATCATCCTCAAAATATCCTATGCGGACATTTCTCAAGTCTTCATCGCGAGGCCAGCGAACAGGGACGGGCGCGGCTGAGGGATCACCATCGTCGGGCCCCTGCATAACCTCAAACAAAATCTTCAAATCGCCGATTGCGCGGGCCATTGGGCCGACAACTCCGGTCAGAGCGAACGGGCCGAGCGAAGATGGAAAATGCCCAGTCGCGGGAATTCGGCCAGGCGTCGGCTTCAATCCGCAGATGCCGCTAAAGTGAGCGGGTACGCGGATGGATCCTCCGCCATCGCTGCCGACGCCTCCAGCAGAACATCCCGAAGCGATCGCCGCTGCCTCGCCCCCGCTGGAACCTCCCGCTGTGCGCGACAAATCCCACGGATTATTCGTGCGTCCATAAAGAAGATTGTCCGTCTCCCACGCCATCAGCAGCTCGGGAGTGTTCGTCATGCCCAAAATAATCGCGCCAGCCTGCCGAAGCCGCGCAACCAGCGGTGCATCTTGAGTGGCGACATGGCCTTCGCGTAGCTTCGTGCCGGCCTCGCATCGCATTCCGGTTACATCCATCGCACTCTTAATGCTGATCGGAACGCCGTGCAGCGGACCGAGTTTAGCGGCCTTCCGCTCGATTGCCTTATCGGCCTCCACTCCCTCGCGAAGAGCGTCTTCAGCCCGCACCTGCACAAAAGCATTCAGCTGTGGATTCAGCCGCTCAATCTGCGAAAGATGTGCCTCGATCAACTCAACCGCCGAGATTTCCCCGCGGCCGATTTGCTCAGCCATTGCGGCTGCTGGAAGGAGCGTTAGTTCGCGCATGCCTGTAAAAACACGATAGCATGAGCGAACTTAGGTAAGAATTCAGGACAGAGGGGCGTCTGACTTCCCGCGGCGAGATGGGTGTAATTGGACAAGGGCGATCAGACTCCGAGAATGACTGCTATCGGATAGTCGCCACTCAACCGATCAGGTGATACGCCTCAAGGTTCAACGCCTTAGAGAATAGTAAGATCACAGGCGCAGGAGTCGGGGTATTCTGGAGGGAAGAAATGGCTGACGGACTGTTTAGTCCGCTGCATCTAGTGCTACTGCTTTTTGTGGCCCTGATCATTTTCGGAATACCGCTTCTGCTCGTTTTTCTTTTGGCGCGATGGTTGGATAGACGCCTTCAGCTGTCGCGACC
>DASYGR010000005.1:0-4707 GCA_035999525.1 Terriglobales bacterium | reverse complement strand
CCGCGACTCGAGTACGCGCTGGTCTGGTTGATCGTCAAGACCATCGGAGTGCTCCCTCGTCCACTCGCGCGGGCCGCCGGGATTTCCCTGGCGTGGATGGTCTACGTGCTGCATCCCCGCCTTCGCTGGGTGGGAATGTGGAACCTTGAGCTTGCATTCCCCGAAAAAAGCCGTCATCAGCGTGCCGTAATCCTGCGAGGCACATTCACATCGCTCGGACGCCAGCTAGCCGAGCTCTGTCTTTTTCCGAAATACACTTCCGAGAATGTAAACAAAGTGGTGACGTATGACGGTTTCGAGAACTTTGAACGCGCACTGGCTCGCGGCAAAGGCGTGCTCTTTCTAACCGCGCACCTCGGCGCGTGGGAGCTTTCCGCATTCGCGCATTCGCTGTATGGCCATCCTCTTCATATCGTGATGCGGCCTCTGGATAACGTCTACATTGACCGCCTGGCGCGGAAGTATCGCACGATGCATGGCAACTCCACGGTGGACAAAGACGATTTCATCCGAGGCCTGCTTTCCGCGATGAAGGCAGGAGAGACGGTTGGCATTCTTATGGACACCAATATGACTCCGCCGCAGGGAGTCTTCGTGGATTTTTTTGGGATTCCCGCATGCACAGCAAGCGGTTTGGCGCGCATAGCCTTGCGGACGGATGCGGCGGTCGTTCCGGGATTTACGATTTGGGACCCAGCACTGCGAAAATATCGTCTCCGTTTCGATCCCGCCGCGAAGCTGATTCGCACCGGAGACGACGACGCAGACATTGTTGCGAATACGGCGATGTTCACGAAGATGATCGAAGACTACATCCGGCGATATCCCGATCAATGGCTATGGGTGCACCGCCGCTGGAAGACAAGGCCGGAAGGTCAGCCGCCGCTGTATTGAAATTAACCAATAACCTGTCATCCCGAGCGAGGAAGATCGTTCGCTCGCGAACGATCTCCGCAGTCGAGCGACCTGCTGTCGCAGACTTATCGGAAGCGCACGCGTGGGCTTGATTTTCAGAATATACTGCCTTTTGGGAACGACTCGTTTGCCACTTCCGATGGGGCCAAACAAATGGATTTGGATTCCTGGGGGGACTTCTGGGGTATTGATGGGAAATCGGACGATAATCCGGTCGCGCCAGTTGACCCGGCCGATCTCCGAAACGTACTGACCACCGTTCGGGGCTTGAATCCGCAGACGGCTATCGGGATGAATTTGTTCGTGCGACTGTGCAGCCCTGGGGCCGATGTTCGGGCTGTCTGGTATCGGGCTGCCATGCTCCAACTATTATCGGGGCAGACTGATCTGCTGTCCCCATGGGTCCACGAGGGCGAACTGCATGACGCAGTGTTGAAAGTCAGCGCAGTGTTCCCAATTAAGAAATTGCAAGTTGGCGTCGTCCACCAAGGCTTCCCGCTGGACGTTGAGGAGTTCGTGAGACAAGTTCGCGAAGAGGCCGAAGGTGGGGTGGAATAGCTCTTGCCTCAGATACGAATCACCCATTACTAAGGGCTTCGAAAACCTTTTCCCGCGTTATTCCGGCGTCGAGAAGAATCTGAGAGGCTTTACTGGACGGCTCATCGAGCGCCGCCGCCAAGAGATGCAGTGGCTCAATACTTCCCGACTGGAATCGTCGCTTGACGCCTTTTGCCATGTTGAATACATTTTAGCTCTGCTGAAATAGGCATATCTTGGGACTGGGGAATCGGCTGCGCCGGCGGGAAAAAGTTGTCAATTCTCGCGATCAGCACTGGAGCAAGCTCTGGAGGAAAAAATCGGCCAGGATGAGATTCGACGCGATGGGTTTTAACAGTGCCCATCAGATTTGGATCGATATTTAGCAACCTTGCCATCCCTTCTCGTCCACCATCCTCAATAACCAAAGCGTCCACCATGTGATCAACCTCGATCATCTTTGCGCCGACGTTTCCGGCCTTGACACGCGCGATAAATATGACCTGTTTCGCTCGGTGCGAGTAATCGTCGAACATTTGAACCGCGCCTCCTGAGGTTGTCAGCAGTCAGTGCGATCTCACGCGGCTAGTATTCAAGTGTAATAACCATCTTTCAAAACCAATCGCTCTTATACGCCACCCACCAACTCACATATAAAATCGGAATCGTTGATCCCAAGGCCCACCAGATCGGCAGCGTAAAATCAGCCAGCAATCCTAAGAGCGTAAATACGATCCAGAATATTTTCTTTTCCATGGCGGCGGGACGTGGATACCTCTCAACCTTCGCTACTGACTCAGTTTGAAAAAATTCCTACTTCGACGTCATCCTGAGGGACTTCAGTCCCGAAGGATCTCGCGTGTACTGCCGAAATTTCAAACTGGGCCGTTACCGACATTCTAGTCCCTTGCTTTTCTTTCCCTGCGCAAACGTATAAAAAGGTGCAATGAAGGTAACAGCGATTGCCGATTCGGTCGGAGCGCAGCTCATCGGAGACCCGACGGTTGACGTGAATAATATTGCGAGCATCCAATCGGCCTCGGCGGGCGATCTTGTTTTTGTAGAAGACGCGAAAAATCTTCGGCTCGCCCTCGACTCAAGCGCTTCCGCCGTGATTGCAGGGAACTTCGCCGGAGCGAAATCGTATTCGAAGCCACTTCTGATCGCAAAGCAACCTCGTCTCGCATTTGCTCATGCTGCCAAATTGCTGCGTGGCAAGACGAGCCGACAATCCGGAATTCATCCCACCGCTGTTCTTCACTCATCCGCCAATTTGGCTCAAAGCGTGACCGTCGGACCTCGCGCAGTAATCGAAGAGAACGTTGAGATCGGCGAAGGAACTTTTGTTGGCGCAGGTTGTGTCATTGGCGGAAATACAAAAATCGGCAAGAATTGTTTGCTGTATCCGAATGTGACTATTTATCCCGGAGTTCAGATTGGCAATGGAGTGATCATTCACGCCGGTGCGGTTTTAGGCAGCGACGGTTTCGGCTACGCTCGCGATGAATCGACCGGACACTACGAAAAATTCCCTCAGGTAGGTCGCCTGGAAATTGACGACGATGTCGAGATCGGAGCCAATTCCACCATTGATCGCGGCGCGCTCGATACAACTCGCATCAGACGCGGTACGAAGATAGACAACCTTGTCCACATCGGCCACAATTGCCAGATTGGCGAGGACGTTATCATCGCCGCCCAAACCGGCCTGTCCGGCAGCATCACCATCGAAAATAATGTGGTACTCGGCGGCCAGGCGGGTATTGGCGAACACGCGCGCATCGAAGAGGGAGTGATGCTTGGCGGACAAGGCGGCGTTCTGCCCAACAAAATCCTTCGCGGGAAGGGAATCGCGTTTTGGGGAACTCCGGCGCGCCCGGTCCGCGAGTATTTAAAACAATTGGCTGTGCTTGAGCGCCTGGCAAAAAAGGAATAATGGCAATCGTCGTCATAGGAGGCCACTCGCGCAACGTAGGCAAGACCACCGTGGTTGCGGGCCTGATCGCTGCCCTTCCGGAATTTAACTGGACCGCAATGAAGATCACGCAATACGGCCACGGCGTCTGCTCGAAAGATGGCAAAGCCTGTCATTGCGCAACAGACGATCACACATGGGCGATTTCCGAGGAAAAAGACCCATCCGGCAAGTCCGACAGCTCGCGCTTCCTGCTTGCCGGGGCGGCACGAGTTTGGTGGGTGCGCACCGAACTGGGACGACTCGCCGAAGCCGTGCCCACGATTCGTCGCAGACTAGCCCAATCTCAAAACGTAATTCTGGAATCGAATAGCATTCTAAAATTTATTCGTCCCGACGTTTACATTACCGTTCTCGATCCCGCAACCGAAGATTTCAAGCGATCCGCACAGGAATTTCTGGATCGTGCCGACGCAGTTATTTTGCACCAGCATTCCGGCGAAACAAAATTCGCGTGGGGTGGCATTTCCCTAAAGCCAGTGAAAGATTGTCCAATCTTCCGCGTCAAGCCGCCAACCTACATCACGCCAGCAATCGTCGAATTCGTAGAGACCAAAATGACGTCGAAAATGAGGTCGAAGAGGAATGCGGCTAATCCTGGGCCGGGAAGGGCCAACCTTTAGTCGAGCCGTAATCGTCGCACACGCAATAATCGGCCCGACTTAAAGTCGGGCATGAATCGTAACCATCGAGTTCTGCGGAAACCATTTAAGCTCGATCGTTTGTTATGCTCTCAACGTGTTCCGCATCCACAAAAGCGCATGGCTTCTGGTTCTTCTGTCAGCGGTCCTGCAAATCATCATTTTTCCGCTAGCGAATCTATACATGCTTTGTTGGGTAGCCGTTGCGCCTTTGTTAATTGCGCTTTCGCGCGCGCGACAACCTGACACATTGCAGCTCACGGAAGGCATCAAGCTGCTCCCCGCTACGCCGATACAGGGCTTCGTTATGGGCTACGTCTGCGGCATTTTATGGTACGCGGGGAGTTGCTATTGGATTTACAGCACCATGCGCCAATACGGAGGCGTCAATGCTCCCGCCGCTCTCGGAATCCTCATTTTGTTCTGCCTGTACCTGGGCCTCTATCATGGGCTCTTCGGATTATTAATAAGTCTCCTCGCCGCCAAGGGATCGTTCACTCCACGCGCGTTGTTGCTGTCGCCGATCGTATGGGTTGGCGTTGAACTTACGCGGACCCGCATCACCGGCTTTCCGTGGGATCTTCTTGGCATCGCTCAGGTAGACAATATCCCGCTTGCCCGCTTTGCCACGGTCACGGG
>DASYGR010000407.1:0-11277 GCA_035999525.1 Terriglobales bacterium | reverse complement strand
GGCACTTTTGCGCCTACACGGGTTTGCAAAATGATTCCGCGTGGACGAAGCTGCGAGGCACGCCTGAGTTTGCCGAGTTGCTCTCCTCCGCGAAACAGTGCCGGGACAATTTTTTTGCCGAAAGATCGGAGGCTACGCACTAAAGTCCAACTATCAGCCAGCGAATCCATGGTCGAATGAGCGGAGCGCGAACAACGATTCTTAAGCTACCTGGTGTTCTCGCCCTCTTTATACATGTACTTGATGGATGGCTTGTAAACCATGAGGTTGGCGGCGCCAGTACGGTTTAGTTTCAGGCAGGACTTGTCATACCATTCTATGGTTCCACGGATTTCCTCGCCATCCCGAAGCACGATCACCATTGGCGTTTTCGACTGCATCTGCTTTTGATAGTAGAAGTTTTCCGCGTTGGTTTGCTCCGGTGGAGATGGCTTTTTCGACATGCTATTCGAGCGCTCTCCATGACCATTGCGCTCGGGCCGTTCGCGGCGTTCGCCCCCAGACTGTGGAATGTGGTTATGCTCGCTGCGGCTTAGAGAAGGGCGGATCAGCTTACGATTGGCAAATCCTTCGGCTTGCAGAGGTTGCTCTGCGATTAAAGACTCAATTCCATCTTTCATGACAGTCACCTTGGCACGCTTTTGGAGGACCAGAGCACGGCGCGTTGTCTCTGGGGACTGGAGGCGTGAATTGCCAATACGGTAGCACAGGCCGCTTATGGTGACAATCACAAGTTTCGCGTTGTATGGCAATTGAAATGCTTGCAGCGCGGGCACCCGTTTGCGAGAGGCAATGCTCCTGAGCAGCCTGTCAAATCAGTCGTGGCACTACGCGGATATCCGGCAGATTTCGGTATTGTTCGGCATAATCCATTCCATAGCCCACTACAAACTTGTCGGGAATCGAAAACCCCACATAGTCGGCTTCGACAGGCTGCTTTCTTCGGGAAGGCTTGTCGAGCAGCGCTGCGACCCGGAGGGATTTAGGGAGCCGGGCCTGCAAAATATTCTTTAAAAAGGTTAGAGTGAGTCCCGTGTCGAGTATGTCTTCCACGAGAATCACATTTTTCCCGGCCAACGATTGGTCAACATCCCTCGTCAGCCGGACTTCTCCAGTCGAATCCCATCCACTTGCGAGTTCTTGAGCGGGGCTGGGTCGGTTGCCATAACTTGAGACGCCTATGAAATCGAACGCGGCATCAAGCCGCACCTCGCGAACTAAATCACTCAAAAAAATAGCCGCACCTTTTAACACGCCCACGAAGATAATCGGCTGGCCCGAAAAATCTCGCGTGATTTCATCGGCCATTGCGGCGACTCGTTCCGCGATTTGCTTTTGTGAAATTAAGATTTCAAGTTCGGCCACGGCCAACATGTTATAGCGGTCCGGCATCGAGGCGGCAAAAGAAAATTAATACCTCCACCGGCGGTGGAACTGCCATTTGCGGATTAAGCTGTGCTCTCATTAAACTGATTTTGGATTCGGAAAGAAAAAATTCATGGACCTTAGCGGAATAAAACTCACGTGGCTGGGACACGCTACATTTCGAATGGAGACCCCCGCCGGCCAGACAGTACTGATTGAACCGTGGGTTATGGGCAATCCCAAGTGCCCGGATGACCAGAAAGAGTTGAAGAAGGTTGACGTCATGCTTTGCACTCACGGACACGGCGATCACATTGGCGATGCCGTCGAAATCGCCAAGAAATACAATCCGAAGATTGTCGGCATTCCGGAACTGGCCACCTGGCTGAAGAACAAAGGCGCCAAACAGATTTTGCCAATGAACAAGGGAGGGACGCAGACCGTCGGCGACATCAAAGTAACGATGGTCGACGCTCGACATTCCTCCGGCATTCAGGATGGCAATCAAGGTGTGTATGGCGGCGAACCTTGCGGGTATGTCATTGAATTCGAAAATGGCGTTAAAATTTACCACGCCGGAGACACGTGTGCGTTTGGAGACATGAAGATTATCCATGAGATCTATGCGCCTGAGATCGCCATGCTCCCGATCGGCGATCATTACACAATGGGACCGCGTGAAGCTGCATATGCTTGCAATTTGTTGAAACCGAAAACTGTCATCCCCATGCATTTTGGAACTTTCCCGCAGCTTACGGGGACACCGGCGGAATTGAGGAAATTGGTTTCCAGTATCGAGGTTTTGGAGATGACGCCGGGACAGACGATCACTTGATTGCATGAGTAAGTTGTCGGTACCTTCGTGATGACGGATATTTCTAGAGGAGTTATTTTGGCAGATCAAATCGAGAGCAAGCCGCAATGGCGCCACCACGGCATTACCGCCGATGCTGTAGAAGATTATCTGTATTCGATCCTTCCAGATCGCGACGAGGTCCTGACCCAGATGGAAGCGGAAGCTGCGGCGCGCAATATCCCAATCGTCGGTCCCGCCGTCGGCCGTGTTCTTCATCAATTGGCGCTGATGATTCAAGCAAAGAACATTTTTGAGATGGGATCTGCAATTGGATATTCCACGATCTGGTGGGCGCGGGCCGTAGTGGAAGGTGGCCGGGTTTTTTACACCGATGGGGATCGAAAAAATGCTGATGAGGCGCGCGGCTATTTCGAGAGAGCGGGCGTGGCCGCTCGCATCATCGTCAGGACGGGTGACGCGCTCGAACTCCTGTCTGAACAAAATGGAGAATTCGATGTCATCTTTAATGATATTGATAAGGAAGACTATCCTCGGGCCTTCCGGTTGGCAGTCCCCCGCCTGCGGAATGGCGGCCTGTTCGTCACCGATAATGTTTTGTGGAGCGGAAGGGTCGCAGAGAAGGATCCGTCGGAAGGTTCCACCAAGGCCATCCTCGAATTTAACCGGCTGCTTTATGGGTCGCCAGAATTATTCACAACCATCCTGCCGATCCGCGATGGGGTAGCGGTGGCGATTAAGAAGTGAAACGTCCATTCACCGGTGAGCCGGAAGCTGTTACTCCTGCAATGAAAATGCGGGCGCGGATAGCAGCCGCCATCCGGCAAATCCCCCGAGGTAAAGTTTCGAGCTACGGAGCAGTCGCGCGGGCCGCGGGATATCCAGGCTATGCGAGGCAGGTGGCACAGGTGATGAAACGCTATGCCGGACTTCCATGGCATCGCGTTCTCGGCGCAGGAGGGGCGATAAAGGTTCCCGCTGACTACGCCATCGAACAGCGCATGCGTTTGCAGACGGAGGGCGTAGCTTTTCGCGGCAGGCGAGTGAACATGATGTTGCACGAATACAAATTCCCAAAGGTGAGAAGCCGTTTGCGCTAAACACGTCGGCTAGCGCTGACTGATCTCGCGAGCGGAAACTTTCTTGTTGAACTCTTCCGACTTCCCACGGGGCACGGTTAAAGGATTCCATTCGTGCGACTGAAAATGTTTTGCCAGTAACACAATCTGGCCACAGTGGTAGGCATAGTGCGCAATCTGGCGGTTGATAGCTTGCATCACCGAATGGGCTTCGCCACGAATTAGAATCGTCCGGCCAAGGTCTGCTTCGGACAATGACAAGAGCGCGGCGAAAACAGTTTCCCATCCTGCATTCCAGGTTTTCATCAGCGCATCTCGGGAAACTGGCGCATCCAAGAATTCAGTATCGCGGTTTCGGTCGGGCTTCTCTCCATCCGTCGTGAGAAAATCAGTCCAGCGCGACCGCATGTTTCCGGCCATGTGCTTTACGATGATTGCGATGGAGTTCATCTCTCCGTCCAGCACGGCGCCAAGTTGCTCGTCTTTCACTTGCTCCATGGCGCGTTCAGCGAGTTTCTTGTAGTAACGAAAGAGTTCAAGTGAGTCTTCGAGATAAGAAGTCGTAAATGTTAGAGTCATTTTTATTTCCTGAACTGTTCGTCAATTTCCACCTGATAGCCTGCGCTCAGGCGATTGGTTTCGTTCGCCATTCCAACCACGGCCATCAATTCCTTAAACATGTCATCCGTCATTCCCTTCTTCTGCGCCGATGCAGTATGCGAGGCAATGCAGTAGCCGCATTGGTTGCTCACGCTCACGGCCACGTAAATCAATTCTTTAGTGAGAGGATCGAGAGCGCCCGGCGCCATAATCTGTTTAATATCCTGCCATGTTCGCTTCAGCGTCGCCGGATCATTCGCCAGTGCCTTCCAGAAATTATTGATCCAGTCTGTTTTGCGCGTGGCCATAATGTCGTCATACACCGCCCTCACTTCGGGACTGGCGTCTTTATATTCGACAAATCCAAGGGTCGCCATCTATTACTCCAAAATCGCAGGAACCTGCATTCAGAACATATTACCAACCGGCAACGACATCTAATGCACGAAGCTTCTGAATTAATCTCGACATGGCTCTGAGGCTATGGCAAACTGCTTCGGCGGCGGCTCCCTTCCCCAAGTCCAGGGCCGTCCAAGGGCGTTCTTCGATGTCCCGACGTTTGTGGTGTGGCGTGGTGTTCGCCGCGCTCGTTTCTATTTGGTCTCCCGGTCAGACTGCTCAGGGAAATGCCGCCGTCCCCGGCGCGACGCAACCCAAGCCCGATTCACAACCTTCCGCTGCCAGCGGAAGCACGGCCATCCTGGACCCCTGGTCACTTTACCGCATGGGAAACTTTTCCGCCGCGATTGATGGATATCAAAAATTATTGAAGGACGATCCTAAGTCGGCGGACGCATATGCGGGCCTCGCGCGCGTCTACCTTCAGCGCAAAATGTGGACCTGGCATCGCAGACGGTCAGCAAGGGACTGGCAGTATCCGATTCGCCTTCTTTGCATGTGGCATTAGGTGAAGTTCAATTCCGCCAGGGAAAAATATCCGAGGCCGAACAGGAGTGGGTGAAGGTAATCAACTCTGGCCATATGGACGCTCGCGCATTCCTTCGGCTTGCTCGCGTAAGTGACGCGGTTGCGATGTACCAAAGGGGCAAGACGATGATTGACAAGGCGCGCGAGCTTGATTCATCTGACCCCGACATCGAGCGTCATTGGATTGGGACGCTTTCTCGCTCCGAGCGAATTAAATATCTCGAAAAATATCTTGCGGGTCCAAATGACGAAGATGGGGAGCGTCGCACCGACGTTCAGCACTATGTGGATTTTTTGAAAGCGCGGGCGAAAGAGGGATCGGGCAGGTGTCGCTTGGTCAACAATGTCACGTCAACCGAGATTCCTCTGGCCCGGCTATTCCGAGACGCCGATCACCTCCGCGGCTATGGGCTTGAAGTGAAGGTAAACGACCGCAAGGGAACGCTAATGCTCGACACCGGCGCGACCGGAATCCTGCTCGACCAAGGGATGGCGGAGAAAGCCGGGATCACAAAAATTGTCGAGACGGGCATCGGCGGCATTGGGGATAGAGGCGAAAGGAACGGATATGTGGGTGTTGCCAAATCAATCACCATCGGCGGCCTGCGGTTTGAGGATTGTCCTATCGGAGTCCTGGAAAATCGTTCCGTAGTCGGGGAAGAGGGATTAATCGGCGCCGACGTTTTTGACGATTTCCTGGTTGATATTGACTTTCCAAACGAGAAATTGCGACTCAACGAGTTGCCGAAAAGGCCTGGTGATTCCGGCCAGTCTGCGGGACTTGACAGCGACGATGACGAGGACGCGGACACCGCACATGCGGAGCCTGCAGCCGATGCCACCTCGCAAAAATCTGGTTCTGCACCAGAGCGGAGCTTTCACGACGCCTACATTGCACCGGAAATGAAATCCTATACACGAATCTACCGCTTCGGGCATGATCTGCTGGTGCCGACCTTCGCTGGCAACGCACCGAGCAAGTTATTCTTGATAGACAGCGGGGCATTTTGGAATCAGATTACTCCTGAGGCGGCCCGCGGAGTCACCAAGGTTCACAACGATCCTTTCACGACTGTTACCGGAATCAGCGGCAAAGTAAAAAATGTCTATAGTGCCGACCAAGCCGTTATTCGCGTGGGGCATGTACGCGAAAGAGATCAGAATCTTGTGACATTTGACATGACTTCAATCAGCGATAATTGCGGTACGGAAGTTTCCGGCATTCTTGGTTTTGCCATGTTGCGCAAGCTGGACGTAAAGATTGATTACCGAGACGATCTTGTGGATTTCAACGACGACCGGAAACCGAAAGCATTGGAAATACAGTAACCGGAGCGGACGAGATTGTGCCGATGCCTTCGGCGTACCTCCAGGTAGATACGGCTTTTTAGAATAACTAGGTCTAGGCTTCCTCCGGATTGACTTTTCCTTGCGAATCATAGAGATTCACACGTTGATCGTGGACGATGGTAACCTCGTCCCCGGATCGGTTTGCAATCCACCACAGTCCAGCCCTCGTACTTAAAGGAGAGAGATAGCCGTTTTGTCGAACGCCGAACTCAAAATGGTTGCGGCCGATGACGCGGCTCTGATGTCGGCTATTCGCTCCGGCGACGAAAGCGCGATGGGAGCCTTGTATGACCGGTATTCTGGTGTTGTGTACTCGGTCGCATTGCGGGTACTAGGCGAAACGGGTGCGGCCGAAGACATGTTGCAAGAAATCTTCATGCAACTGTGGCGAAGGCCGACTGCATTTGATTCACAGCGCGGTAGCATCGGGCCGTGGCTGGCCGTAATCACACGTAACCGTGCCATTGACGTTTTGCGCAAGCGCCATCCGGAAGACGATATTGCGGATGTCGTAGTTTCGGTGACTCCCGATATGGCGGGCGATGCGGGACGAAATCAAGCAATGGAGAAAGTTCGCGACGCGCTGGATTCGATGTCCGCCGAGCAGCGCAGTGCACTGGAGATGGCATACTTCGAGGGATTGACGCACACGGAAATCGCTGCCAAGACCGGAGAACCGTTGGGGACTATAAAGACTCGCATCCGCTCCGGACTACTGGCACTGCGCAAGGTTTTTGCCTCATGAGCGTGCACGAACAATACGCCGGGGATCTCGCACTATACGCGATGGGGGCGCTGGTTGGAGATGAGCGTACCTCCGTAGAGAAGCACCTCGCCGACTGCGCGGACTGCCGGCGTGAATTGGAATTACTGCGTGGCGATACAGCGTTGCTGGCTTATTCCGCAGCGCACTCGGTGCCTCCGCGGCGATCCCGGCAACGCTTAATGAAGGCAATCCGCAAAGAACCGCGAAGGAAGCAAATTCCAGCAAGGCGTTCGTGGTGGGCTACGGCGCCCTGGGTTGCGGCGGCAGCGATGACCATTCTTGCCGTGCTGCTGATGCGCCAGAACACGGGATTGCAAGAAAAGCTGGCAAATCAACGAGACCGCACCGCCGAGCAACAATCACAGCTGGAGCAAGCGCGAGAGGTGGTTGCAACTCTGACCGCAACGGATGCCTTGCACGTCACCCTGGTGGCGGCACGGACTCCGCCGCAGCCGCAAGGAAAGGCAATTTATGTGCGTGATCGGGGCAGTCTGATTTTTCTGGCAAGCAACTTCAAACCAGTGGAGTCCGGCAAGGCATACGAACTGTGGTTAGTGCCGACAAAGGGCAACCCAATAGCGGCTGGAGTATTCAAGCCAGATGCTCACGGAAGCGCGACCGTCGTGAATCCTCCACTTCCGCAGGGAGTCGAAGCCAAGGCTTTCGCAATCACGATCGAACCTCAAGGTGGATCCCCAGCGCCCACGTCGGCGATCTTAATGTTGGGCACTGGCGAATGAGTAAGTTGTAGTGATCGAGGAATCAAAATCAGGAAGCAGTTCTGTGCTCGGGGATTTCCGGCGCAGGCGCCACTTTCGGTATGCCCTGTTGCCCGCGCTTCGCCGCAATCAGACGGTCCAAATCGTAGCTATACGGTCCATACGCACGAAACGATTCCTCGTCAAACAGGCGCTTGATTCCGCATCCCGTGCATACTTGGTAACAGTACCCGGCGGACCGAACCGGCCAACTCATTTTGCGATGCCAGCAGCCTCGGAACAAAACTACGCCGACGCCCGCAAATGCGGTTGCCAAAAGACTTAACGGCAACCAGCGAGTTTTTTTCTTTTGGTCACCAACTGGCATGGTCTTGTGAACCTCTAAAAATCATGCTGTCCACCAGATTTGCACCGCTGGAGAGGCAATGACTTTGGGGGGAGCTCTTAGCTTACTAAAGAACATGTCCTAATTCCACCTTCGTGCGCAACAGAATATTGCGGTTCGGAGGAATACGCTGTAACTTACGGATATTGGCCACTTTACCTGACGGTTTATGCGCGCTATGAGCACCTCGTCCAAATGAGCGCGAGTCCCAACAACCCGCTGCCTGGGTCCGCGAAACCGGCTCCGCTGGCCCCTCGCGCCGATCTTCCGGCAGTCCCCGCGTTCCCGCGCTCGGATCACCGGGATCTCGAAACCCTCCTGGCCCTGTCTTCGCTGCACGACCAGATCCGCCGGCGCCGCGCCCAGGAACTGGACAAAGGGGCCAGATTAAGCCCTGAGGATTCTTGGGAGCTTAAACAGTTCGTTCATGACGAGGTCTTGCAGCTTGTCGCCGATCGTGCCATGACCGTGACGGGAGCCGACGGCGTTGCAGTGGCGCTCGTTGACGGAAGCGGCATTGAGTGTCGTGCATCCGCCGGAAAGATTGCACCCGAACGGGGTGCGCGCCTCGACCCCTACTCCGGATTCTCCGGAGCGTGCTTGAGGACTGGCGAAATAGTCCGATGTGACGATTCCGAAAAAGATAAGCGAGTGAGCGCCGAGGCCTGCCGGCGGCTTGGTACACGATCCATGGTTGCGGTTCCTCTTGCAACTTCGCAAGCCATCATCGGAGTGCTTGAGGCCTTCTCGACTGAGCCTCTCGGATTCAACGACAGTGATGTTCGCAGCCTGAGTCTTCTTTCCGAACTCATTCTCGACGCCATGAAGCCGGAAGAAGAATATCGTCTCGCGGAAATATCGCAGCGGGTCGTGAACCCCGCGCCGCTTACGCCGCCTCCGGTTGTCTCACCGGAGATTAGGCGGGAAACTCTACAGGTCGAGCCTCTAAAAATCGACGCGATAAGACTCTCAGAAACAGAAACCCTGCCTAACGCAAAACCTGAATCACAAGAAGCGCAAGCTTTGGCTCGGCGTGAGTCCGATGGTTCGAGGCCGAACACAAAGTTAGTATTTTTCTCCGAGTTTGAGCCGGTGGAGGACTCGCGCCCCGGCCTGAAACTGGTGATTCTCCTGGTAATGCTTGCAATCGCACTGGGAACCGGGTTGTGGTGGCAGATACAACAAAGTGCCAATCGAAAAACGGCGACTCACCAGATGGTTAAAGCACCGGCGATTGCGGTGCAGCCTCCGCAAGTCCCATCCGAACGGCAGGATTCGACCGTATCCGACCCTTCGCTTCAAGAAGAAGAGCCAAATGCGGGCGCGCCAACGCAGCCCGCGGACAAATCTGGCGTTCCCGCAATCACCGGCATCCGCCATTGGTCTTCCACTGGTTCGAGCACGGTGGTCATTGACCTCGAAGATCAGGTTCAATATGAGGCGCATCGCCTCACCAGTCCTGAGCGAATTTATTTCGATCTGCTTGATACCAAGCTCGCGCATGGATTATTTGGCAAAGTCATCGAAGTAAACGATCCGGTTTTGCAGCGAATTCGTATCGCTCAGCCCAAACAGGGCGTGACGCGAGTTGTTCTCGATACGAAAGGCGCTTCAAATTATTCGGTCAGCATGGAGCAAAATCCATATCGTCTCGTAGTGGAAGTTGGCAGGCTGGGATCGAAAGTTGGGCCTAGCACAAAAATGGATCTTTTCGGCCCCGCTGTTCCAACGGTAGGCAATGCGACTGCAACCGCGCAAGCAAAGGTGGTAGCTCCATCTGGCGCATCCTCAAACACGACCGCGGCAGCAAGTGTTGCCGCTCCGCTGCCCAAGAGTGTTCAAACCACCCAGGTATTGTCCCCAGTTCCGAGCTTCACCATTGCGCTTGACGCCGGGCACGGGGGATGGGACCTCGGCACAGTTGGACGAAAGGGCCTTGAAGAAAAAGATCTGGTGTTGGACATTGTTCAGCGGCTTGGCAGCCTGATTGAAAAGCGATTGAATGCCAAAGTCATTTACACCCGCCACGACGATAGCTATATCGCTCTGGAGAAACGCGCTGAAATCGCCAACCTTTCACAGGCAAACCTCTTCGTTTCAATTCATGCAAACTACAGCGATTTAACGTCCGCTCGCGGAGTTGAAACCTATTACACAAATACTTATTCGTCGGTGAAAGCCCGCCCGACGGATGCTGATAATGAACCTTCTTTGCAAAATATAGATTGGACAAAAGTAGATATCCGCGAGAAAGTTCAGGACTCTCATCACCTTGCGGAGTGTGTGCAACAGGCACTCTATGGAACCGTCGCAGCCAAAAATCCAGGAATTCGCGATCGCGGCGTGAAAGAAGCCCAATATGTCGTACTGACTGGAACGTCAATGCCGGCAATTTTGGCCGAAGTCTCTTTCGTAAGCAGTCCCACCGATGAGAACGAACTACAGAGTCAAGCCTACCGCCAGCGAATTGCCGAGGCACTCTATAAAGGAATTGCACGCTACCACGAGACAACCCGCCATACAACAATGGTTAGCCTTCTGGGAAAGTCCAACTGAGAAAGACCTCGGGATCACAGAGAATGAGGGTGCCCGATCCTTGCGCGCTTTTAGCAAGGGTGGGAGGCAGAATCCCCATCTCTCGCCGCATCCGCGAGAAGCGGAGCGGAAGAGTGTTGCTCGGCCCGGACAAACCGAGGGCGGCTGTCCCTACGCTATGGTCACCAAGCCGGAACGTGGCACAAACGGACGATCCGAAATCTGACCATCGAATTTCGCCGCCCATTGTCCAGCGATTGCGGTGCCACACGATGGACAGCATCCGTCAGATGTCACCCGATAATCCTGGACGAAATAGCTGTAGCGTTTTACCAGAAGCTCTTTACAGTTGTGACATCGCGTGTTTTCCAAATCGCCAACCCTGCCGGGAAGATTGCCCGCGTAAACGTACCGCAGGCCAGCGCGCTTTCCGATCTCTGCCGCCCGCAATAAATCCTCCGGCTTCGTGTCATCCGGATCGGACATTTTGTAATCCTTGTGAAACGCCGTCACATGCCACGGAATGTCCGAAGAGATCCCTGCAAGAAAATTAGCCAACTGACCCAATTCGTCGTCCGAGTCGTTGAACCCTGGAATCAGGAGGGTCACGATTTCCAGCCATACGCCCATTGCATGGAGGCGGCGAATGGTATCGAGGATTGGCGCCAGCCTTCCGCCGAGCTGATGATAATGGCGATCATCGAAACTCTTTAGGTCAACTTTGTAAAGGTCAACCC
>DASYGR010000342.1:0-10507 GCA_035999525.1 Terriglobales bacterium | reverse complement strand
GCTCGCGATATGCGTGGACTGCTTAATTCGGGATACCAGTTGAAGCAGGCACATTTAATTGATCTTTTCCCTCAAACTTTCCACATTGAGAGCGCATTTCATTTAACCCGATAGCCGCGTCCTTGAGGTCGTGAAGTAGTCAGCGAATGATGTGAATTTCTGATCTCTCAATCTCCTTCTCATCCAAACAAGAGTCGCGCTCGAGCGCCGCGGCAGCCGCTGTTATGGAGCGCGCTCGCATTGGCCGCCGGCCTGTTTATTGGAAATCATGCTTGCCGGACAGAAGTTTGGTGGCTGGTCGCAGCTTTAGTTTTCGGGGCGTCAGGAACATATTTGTTGCGCAGACGGGTTCGGCCAGCCTTCGCCCTGATGTTATGTGCAGTGCTTGTGATCGGGGCATTATTGATTCAAGTAAGCGGACCTGAAAATCCGTGGGATTCGGGCGTTTCTCGATTTACCGATGGCGGCGAAGTCTGGGTGACAGGTCATGTCACGAGAGAAGGAACCTGGCAGGAAAAAGATTTTGGCGAGGAGGTGCAAAGAATAGACCTGGAGACGGAGCAAATTGTGGGAGAAGGGAATACATCGCCAGTTCGTGCGGGACTGCGAATTTCTGTTTTTAGAATGACTGAGCGCAACAGACTTGCCACTGTTGTGGCATCGGACTCAACGGATATTTTCCGCTACGGCGAGCGGCTACGCTTTCTCGTCAAACTTTCGTCGCCGCGTAATTTTCGCGACCCAGGGGCGTTTGATTATGTGGGTTACCTTGCCGAAAACGGAATCAATGCTCTTGGATCGGTCAAAGTGAGCGATGTAGGGATTCTTCCCGGCTTTTCTGGGAACCGTTTTGAGCTTTGGCGAACCCGGCTGCATCGCAGCCTGATCGGCAAGATTCACACGATCTGGCCTCCCGAACAAGCGGCGCTGATTGACACCATTATGCTCGGCGACGATACGTTTCTTGGAAAAGGCACGCGAACAAATTTTCAGCGTACCGGTACGTACCACGTGCTAGTGGTCTCTGGCCTGAAGGTTGGAATTCTGGCATTGGTAATGTTCTGGTTGCTGCGTCATTTGCGAATCAACGACTTCGTTGCCAGCGCAATTACTGTTCTCTTGACCGTTTCTTACGCTGTGCTCACCGATGTTGGGGCTCCGGTTTGGCGAGCGACGTTGATGCTGATCCTTTACCTGGCCGCCAGAATGCTTTACCGGGAAAGATCCATTCTTAACACTATCGGCGGTGCAGCACTGGTCCTCCTGATAGTTAATCCATCGCAATTGTTTGGAGCCAGCTTTCAGCTGAGTTTCCTGTGTGTACTAGTGATCGGTGGAATAGGCGCTCCGATACTTGAGCGCACTTCCAGGCAATTGTCTCGCGCGCTGAGGAACCTTGATTCCACCACTTACGACCTGGTGCTATCGCCGAAATTGGTACAGCTTCGGCTCGACCTTCGCATGGTCGCAATCCGAATAGAGCGATTCTTTGGGGAAAGAATTCCGTTACACGCCATCGGAATCGTGGGACGCGGCATTGTCATAGCTGGTGATTTTGTTTTTATATCCGTGCTTCTACAAGCTGGATTTGTTTTGCCCATGGCGTTTTACTTTCATCGCGCGACTATTGTGGGTTTGCCTGCGAATATCGCTGTTGTGCCTTTAACTGAAATCATGATGATCGCTGCGGGCGCAGGAATTTCGCTCGGCTATGTCTCGACGGCTGCCGCAAGGCTTCCCGCGTTCGTGACGGCGATCATGCTGCGGGCTGCGGGCGCTACGGTACATTGGATGGGCAACTTGAGAATCGCCGACGCGCGCGTAGCCACGCCAGGACTTTGGGTCGGCATTGCCGCTTGTGGCGCTCTTGTCCTGGCGATGATTCTGTCACGCCGCCGTCCTGTATTCGTAGCAACGGCTTTGGCGGGCGTCGCCGCAGTTGCAATTTGGATAAGCATCGTCCCTCCCAACCCTCAATGTCACGCGGGCGTGTTGGAGGTAACAGCAATTGATGTGGGACAGGGAGATTCAATCCTGCTAGTTTCTCCCCAAGGGCGCACTCTGCTGATTGATGCCGGCGGTTTGCCGTCGTGGATGCATTCTGATCTCGACATTGGAGAGGATGTTGTCTCTCCGTATTTGTGGTCACGCGGAATATCGCGGCTCGACGCGGTAGCGATTACGCACGCTCATGCGGATCATCTTGGCGGGATGGCCGCCGTGATCTCGAACTTTCATCCGCGCGAACTGTGGTTGGGAGTGGATTCGCCTTCTCCAGAGTTGCAAAGGGTTGTTCAGGTCGCCAAAGATCTTCAGATCCCTGTGATCCTGCATTTTGAAGGGGAGAGCTTCGAAATGGGCGGCGCGAATGTGCGCATACTGGCCCCAGTTGAGCGGCCAGATATTCAATTGGCGCGCCCCAATGACACGTCACTAGTCATGAAGGTGAGTTATCGGGCGACGTCGGCCCTGCTGGAAGGCGATGCCGAACGAAAAGAAGAGAGCCTCGTATCCCGGGAAGAACCGCACGCTGATCTTCTGAAAGTTGCGCATCATGGCAGCGCGACTTCGACCGCGGAGGATTTTCTGGCCGCGGTGCATCCTCGTTTCGCAGTGATTTCAGTCGGAGCGCGAAACTCGTACGGGCATCCGCGAAAAGAAGTATTAGACCGGCTGGCCGAAAGGAAAATTGGTACTTATCGCACGGATACGAGTGGGGCAGTAAGTTTCTTTCTGGATGGCAAGAACGTTATTCCAGAAGTGTTGGATCGCCGCTGATGTCAACCTCGGCGGTATCATCTTCGGCAGCGGCCCTTCGCGATTCCTGAATGAGTTCCCGCGCCCTCTGGGCATCTTCCTCGCGAACCAGAATAACGGTGCCACCGACACCCGGAAGAACATCTTGAGGTGCATCCAGAGATGTGATATCCGATTGAATGCCGGCAGATTGCAGAAGTCCGTTTACGACCAATGCTTCGGATTCCTGTTCCGTGTCGAAAACTCGCACCAGTTCCTTGTTGGGGCTGGGGCGCCCTCTTTCATCCATGGACGCTGGTCCTGACGGAACGGAATCAGTCTTGGGACGATCTGCCATCATTCCTCCGATTGAGCGAACGACTTAGGATGCAAAATCATTGTGTTGGGAATTCTACCGCGCCCACCGGAATATACCCAAATCACCGGTTAGGAGTCAGCCAAGTTCTTTCCCAAACTGAGACGGTAGCGTATAGTTACCAAGCCACCACTGCCGTCAGACTCTAACGGAGAAAAATCATATGAAATTTGTACAACGACTGTGCTTTTCATTCCTGGTGATCGCTGCCCTGACCGGATTCGGAATTTCGCAGGATACAAGTGCCAAGCAGGACATGAAAGACGCAGGCCACGAAACGAAAGAAGCTGCGAAAGACACTGGCAGCGCAACCAAGAAAACAGCTAAGAAAACCGGTCATGCCGTAAAGCACACTACGAAGAAGGTCACACACAAGGCTGCCCAGAAGACCGACGAGGGTGCGCAAAAAGTGGAAGACAAGACCGCACCCCAGTAGGCCTTAGCGAACACTTCTCGTTCTTAAAAGAAAAAAGACTCTTGCTTTCGCAAGAGTCTTTTTTTTGGGGGAGGGCTATTGCAGTAACGAACTACTTGGGCTGAGCTTGTTGATCCTGGGCGGTTGGGGCCGCCGTGTCGGATGAAGCAAGCTGCTCAAGATTATTTTTTAACAAGCTAATTTCGACGCGACCGCCGCTGGAGTGCCGTGCCTTGGCATCCTGATCAGCCGAGGCAACAGGAGCGTTACCCATACCAACCACATAGATGCGGTAAACCGGCACGTCATGGTTCTCAACCAGATAACGGACAACTGAATCGGCCATCTTTTGCGAGGTTGCTATTGCAGTCTGTCCTCTTCCCGAGGAGAAACCCTGCACTTCGATAATGTAGCCATGCTGATCTTTTAAAGGCGTCGCCATATCATCAAGAGCCGATTTCGCGTTCTTGCTCAGGACGCTCTGTCCGGGGCGGAAGCGGATTTCGGTTTGATTCGACGCCTTGTATTGATCAATATTGCTGACTACCTGCTCCACGTTTCCAATTCTCGTATTGGCCTGTGTGGCGGTTTGCTGCGCCGCTTGCGCCCTGTTTCCGGCGTCAATAGCGTGCTGGTCGGCCTCGTTCGCTTTTGCGGAGGCCAGCTGAATTCCCTGCTGGGCGCGCGAATCAGCGTCCTTGATGTTCTTGCTGTTTGTGGCCGTGAGGTCATCCAACTCGTTCAGCCGGTCGCGGATCGGGCCGGTCTGACGCTGCACATACTTTTTGCGGGCAAACGGATTCACGCGTCCCCAGAAGCCTTCGCGAGCGGGTGGTTGTAACGGTTTCCCCGTGGCGCTCATCTGGTCAGAAGTTTGGGTATTTTGAGATGGCTGAGCAGCCACCTGATCTTGCGTTGTAGAGCTATTCTGCTGCGCAACCGCCGGCAGGCACATCGCGCCGGCAACGACCAACACTACGAGGGCACGCTTTTTCATTTCGACTTCCTCCAAGTTGCGGGGTCCGATACCCCGAGAATTGCTGTCAAAAACGCCAAGTTTGGCGGAAAAACTACGATACCTAAGATGCTGGTATCTATACATTCGTATAACAGTTCTGATGCCAAACCCTTAGGGCGATAAGTCTCATGTTCTCAATATATTATAGACCCGTGAAGCGGTCTTTTCACTCTTCTCCCTGTAATTTTGGCGAAGCTGGTATAAAAACTGCCTTAGCGCGAAACCTCTCAGCAAGGCTTCAGCACTTCATTTTCGGCACCTCGTTTTTCAGCAGGTCAGTTTTCAGCAGGTCAATAATTTGTTCTCCGTACAAAGCGGCCTTATATTCTCCGATACCTTGAACGCGAAGCAGTTCCGTTGTTGATCTTGGCAATACGCGGCAAATCTCTTCGAGAGATGTATCGTGCATTACTACGAAGGCAGGTACACCCTGTTGCTTCGCGGCCGCCCGCCTCCATTGGCGAAGTCTTTCCCGTAAGTCGACTGGCATGGCGGAAGGCAATCCGTCCGCTGCTTGTGGAACGGTCAATGCTGTTTTGGAAGCGGCAAATGCTTTTGACGTCTTGCGCTTGGGAGTCTCCGAGGGAACGAGCCATTCCGGCAAGGCGCCGCACATATCACAGGAGCCGCAAGTGTCCCACGTGGTGCGTTCGCCAAAGTGCGAACAAATATAACGGTGACGGCAAGTTTTCGATTCGACGAAACGCCGGATCGTATGGTATCGCTCCCATGACCGCTCCCTCTCTACTGAATCGCTTACCTGCTCAATAAAATATGCCAGCAGTCCAGCATCGCGCTTTTGCCAGAGCAGAATGCAATTTGCCGGTTCACCGTCGCGGCCAGCGCGGCCTGCTTCCTGATAGTACTGTTCGATGGACTTCGGAAGAGACAGGTGGATGACCGCGCGGACGGTTGCCTTATTAATTCCCAATCCGAAAGCAATCGTTCCGACCAACACACGTACCTCGTCAGACATCCATTGTTCCTGCGTGCGCCGGCGTTCCGGCGCCTCCATTTTGCCGTGGTAAGCGACAGCGGGGATCCCCTCGCTCTTCAGGAAATTCACCGTGCCATTCACGCTATCAATGGTGGGAGCGTAAACGATAATGCTTCCCTCCGGATGCTGACGTAACGCCGCAACCAGGAGTTCCTGATGTTCACGGCTATTACAATCGCGGATCAGATAACGCAAGTTGGGCCGATGAAAGCTAGCGATATATTTGTCAGGATTGCGAAGTTGCAACTGGCTCAGAATGTCATGCCGCACTCGCTGGGTTGCGCTCGCAGTAAACGCGGCGATAGGACGGTCTGGAAAAGATGTTCGCAAACGCTTCAGTTGACGGTATTCAGGACGGAACTCGTGTCCCCATTCCGAGATGCAGTGCGCTTCGTCAACAGCAAAAAATGTGATGGGAACCCGCTGCAGCCAATCCATGGTGTCGGCGCGCCCCAGGCGTTCCGGCGAGAAATACAAGAGGCGATATTCGCCTTGCTGTGCACGGGAGATCAATGCCGCTTGCTGTTCAGCGGTGACCGAACTATTCAAGACTGCGGCTGGGATTCCCATTTGCGCAAGTTGCGCCGCCTGGTCTTGCATCAGGGCAATCAAAGGAGAAACAACGATCGCGGTTTTCCCGGAAAGCAATGCCGGCAACTGATAGCAAAGAGATTTTCCTCCGCCGGTTGGCATGACGACGCAAGTGTCATGCTCCTCGAGCAGGCTGCGCACAATGCGTTCCTGAAGCGAGCGAAAAGCATCGTATCCCCAGTATTTTCGAAGCACACTTTCAAGGCCGCCCACGGGGATCATATTTCGAGTATAGAGAATGGTGATTGCCGGCAGGATATAATCTGCCTTCAATGAGATCGTTTTTTCGATTAGTTCTGCTCGGGTTGATATTGCTCGTTGTTGCACTAGTGTCAGCGGTAACCGCGATGCAGATTGCAATCCACGGGCGGGAGGTCACTGTCCCGAATCTGGCTGGTAAAACTCCGGCCGAAGCGCGCAGGGTCGCCGAACAGGCGGGGTTGTCCGCGGACGTCGAGAGCCAGTACTACAGCTCGTTAATTCCCGAGGGCAAGATTTTGTCCCAAGCCCCTGCCGCCGGAACCAAGGTTCGCCGTGGCTGGCAAGTCCGCGTGGCCGAGAGTCTGGGACCGCAACGGGTGCAGATACCAGACGCAATCGGAGAAAGTGAGCGAGCCGCGGAAATAAATATTAAACGGCGCGGCCTCGATATCAGTTCAGTCGCCCAAATAGCAGTACCCGGATCGCCTGCTGATCGAGTACTGGCGCAAAGTCCGCGGCCCAATGCGAGTGAAATCTCAGCGCCACGCATCAGCCTTCTCGTTAGCGATGCTCCGCTGCCGGAAGCATTTGTCATGCCTGCCTTTACCGGGCAGACCCTAGGCAGCGGCAGTTCCAGTTTGCGAGGCGCGGGATTGCAAGTTGGAAAAGTAACGGTAGCTGCGCGGGATGACGCCGCATTGGCAACAGTTCCTTCGTCGCCGACGCCTGTACTGTCCGCGACGGCTGCGAGCATCATCGTTTCTCAAGTTCCTGTTTCGGGACAAAAAGTGATCGAAGGAGCTTCTGTGAGCTTCACGGTTCGTTGAAACTCCACCTTTGAAATGGTTTTCAAAGTATGCTGCGACGACTCTGCTAGGATGTCACTTTGATGCCAAACTTGTAAGAAGTCACGTCAGGGATGCTCGCCGAACGTCAGTAGCGAAAATCCAGGAGATATTGCGATGAGGATATTGCGATGAGGATGGGCCGGATTTTTCCGTTGGTGATCGCACTATCAGCTTCACTACTACCCACGTCGCTACGAGCACAATCAAATGGATCTTCGGGGAGTTCGATTCCGGATGATGCCGCCTCATCGCGTTCAGTCGCGGTTCCGCAACCACCAGTGATTGCCTATGTGCGACCCGACGAGAAAACTAAACTTCACAGTTACGTTTTTGAAGTCATCGGCCCTTATCCAATTGTCGGAGCAGCGTTCGCCGCGGGTATTAACCAGGCGGAGAGCACGCCTCCGGAATGGAAGCAAGGGGCGGCAGCCTATGGTCAGCGGTTCGGATCCGACTTCGGCATCGCCGCAGTAACCACGACAACGCGCTACGCACTGGCAGAAGCGTTCCGCGAAGATACGGTTTACTACCGTTGTGAATGCAAAGGATTCATGCCCCGGCTCGAGCACGCGGCGATCTCTACGGTCACCGCCCGGCGGGGCGAAGATGGTCATTACGCGTTTTCTGTTCCAGCTATAGTCGCGCCGTATGCCGGGACGATGATTGCCGCCTATGCATGGTTTCCCAGCCGCTACAATGCAAAAGATGGATTTCGAATGGGCAATTACAACCTGATGGGATTCGTGGGCGGAAACATCGCTCTAGAATTTCTTTATGGCGGACCCCATACTCTCATGTCCCGGATACGCCACAAACAAACGGACGCCCCTTAGGCAGGACCGTTCAGTCCACACTACTTTTTTCAAGCACGGCTGCGAAGAATCCATCACAAGGATGGATTCCGGGGATGGTGCGCAGGAACGGGCCGCTAATCATCGAATCCAGGCTTTCGTCCGTCAACGCCAACTCGCCCTCGCGCCGCAGGTCTTCTAAAACTTCCAGACAATTCAGAATCCGAACGGACTCATTCGCGGCGAGTGCCTTTTCGATCACGTGCGCATTTTCTTCCCGCTCCAACGAGCAGGTCGAATAAATGAGCCTGCCACCGGGAGCCACACAGCGCATCGCAGATTGTAGAACTCCCACCTGCCTTGCCTGAAGGTCATTAATATCTTCAATTGTGAGCCGCCACTTGATCTCGGGATTCCGGGCTAGAGTGCCGGTTCCGGAACAAGGCACATCCACAAGCACGCGCTCAAAAAGTGCGCGGATGGGAGGATGGAGAGCGTCCGCCGAAATGACACCCACGTTCTTCGCCGGCACCAGCTTTCGCAATAAACGAGCGCGATGCGGATGCAAATCCATTGCGAGTATTTTTGCGTTGGAATTGCGTTCGGAAATTATTCGTGTCTTTCCACCTGGCGCGGCGCAGCAATCGAAGATTGTGGACGCTCGACCCACAAGTAATGCCACTAGTTGCGAAGCCTCGTCCTGAATATTGACCAGCCCTTTTCGAAACGTCACTGTTGCGGTGAGCTCACCCGACTGAATCCTGCGTGCGGAAGTGAGCAATTTTCCCGTGGCTAGTTGGATCCCTTCTCTTTGAAGTTCGGCTTCGACCGAGGAATCGGTCAGGCGGATGGAAGTCTCTGGAATCTGCTGGTCGTACTCGCAGATTTGTTTCGCGATCGCGTCGCCATATTGATGCCTCCAGCGGTCCACAAGCCAGCGTGGATGGGAGCAGCAATCCGCCATTTCGGAAATGCTCTCCGCACGGGAGGAAAACAACTCGTCTTTCATCGCCGGAAGGCGAACCGAGAGTTTTCGCAAAACGGCATTCGCGAATGGCACAGCGGAACGCTTGTGTGAGCGTTTTACCAACTCAACGCTCTCGTTAACGGCGGCTCGCGCAGGCACACGATCGAGCAACAACATTTGATATGCGGCGAGGCGCAAAGCAGTCAGAACTTCAATATCAAGCTTTTGAAGAGGCAAGCTGGAGGCTTTTGCAATTTCTTGATCAAGCAGAGAACGCCACCGAAGCACACCCATGACCAGTTCGGTCGCTAATGCGTGATCCGGCTGTGACAAGTTATGGAATTGCGATGAATGTAACAACTCGGCTGCATACGCATGCTCGCGGTCCACCTGGGAAAGAATGTCGAAAGCGGCGGTACGTGCAGAAGAGACTGGCAACGGTCATTTTCCCTTTCCCAGATATTCGCCATTTTGCGGCCTGTATCCTTGAATAAAATCATGCGCGGACATGCGCTTCTTCCCCTCGGGCTGCAATTCAAGCAGCGCGAGTGAGCTGTCGTGGCCGCATCCCACAAGCAAATTGCCATCTTCGATGAGTAGTTCGCCTTCTGAGACCGCGCGAGGCTGGGGCTTCGCCTTCCAGACATTCAAGTTCTTTTTGCGAAAGGTGGTGAAAGCTCCGGGCCACGGTTGAAATCCGCGCAGGCGATTGTAAATTTCAATGGCACTGCGGTGAAAATCAATGCCTCCGTCGTCTTTTTTGAGAATGGGTGCGAGAGTTGCACTCGCGTTGTCCTGAGGCTGCGGTTGAAGTGTCCCGGCCCGCAATCCTCGAAGTGTGTCAATCATAAGCTCGGCGCCAACGGAAGCCAGCGTCGGTCCAAGGGTTAAGGCGGTGTCATCTCCACTGATCGCAACTTCTTTCTGCAACAGAATATCTCCGGTGTCTAAGCCAGAGTCAATGCGCATTGTGGTGACGCCGGTAATTGATTCGCCGAGAGCGATTGCCCATTGGATCGGCGCTGCTCCCCGATATTTCGGCAGCAACGAAGCGTGCAAGTTGATGTTGCCCATGGGCGGAAGATCAATCATCCATTGCGGGATGATTCGACCGTATCCAACTACGATAATCGCTTCGGGATTGAAACCGATGAGTTCATTGCGAAACTCGTCGTTGTTCTTGATCTTTTCCGGCTGCCGTACCGGGATTTTCAGTTGAATCGCCTTTTGCTTTACCGGCGACGATTCAAGAGCCATCCCACGCCCGCGGGGACGATCTGGTTGTGTAACAACGAGGCCGACCGCGAATCCAGCCTCGACAAGCTTTTCCGGAGTTGGGATAGCGAAGGCTGGCGTACCGCAAAATACGAGATTCATAGTGAATTAAAGCGGCAAGCGAACAGATAAGCCGTGCGCTCTTTCCGCGTTACCCTTCCGGTGCAAGAAGTGACGCGGGTTCCGAAATGCGGTCATCCCCATTCCCCGGCCTTCACCAGTTTCCGAATTTTGCGCTTAATGAGGTCACGTTTCAGAGCGCTCAGGTGACTGAGATATAACTTGCCATTCA
>DASYGR010000337.1:0-2834 GCA_035999525.1 Terriglobales bacterium | reverse complement strand
GGCTCCGCGACTCCGTGTCGGCAATGGCAGCCGAGGGCACTTCGGCATTATGCCACTTGACTCCCGGAACGAGTAGCAAACCGGAGTTAGTCCAGAAACGGGCTTCGAAGACCTTTGGTTTCGTCGCGACAATTGAGTGGGATCACACCTACCCCAGAGCCCTCTTCCGCACCGTAACAAGAAATTCACCGCCACGATTTGCTCGTTACGTATTCCAACGGACCATCATTCCCTCAATGTGATGCCCGAATTCAGTCGTGCTCAGGATGAGAGTGCGTGAGTCGCGCCGCAATCAAGCGACCAAAGCCACCCCTTACGCCCCGATTTAGGCTGAGCACAACTGAAAGAAGCGTAACGATTGAAATGACGTAGGACAGGCACAATGAAGTGCGAAGAGTGAGTGATGAAGTACCCCAAAGGAGCCGGGTCGCCACAACCAGCACAGTGCATAAAGCTGCTGAGATTGTGATCCATAGGCCTGTTATTGCAAACACGAGAGTTTGACCGACGTCGCTTTTTCCCCAACTACGGGCGTCGAGAGAATTGTCTGAGTTTAGGAGTTGCTGCAGACGACATCCAAGCACATCAGATTTGTAGCGGGAGTATTCGGCAGATAGGCAGTAGCAGATGACACTGAGTAAAATCCCGAAACACATGACAGCGATAAGCACTAACAGCACCTCTCCCTGAGCAATCTTAGAGAGAGGATGCTTTTCATCAGCGCCAAGAATCCACCCGGCCGCGGCTGCGAGTGCAGGAAACAAAAAAGCCAGAACCTTTATTTCCAGATCCATCATCGTTTCGATCTGCGCATCGATATGCCTCTGTTCGGCCAACAATACCTGCAACACGCCAGCGCTTTCGTTTGTGTTGGTATGGGCTGTGTGCATCGTTTCCTTCAGTCGGCGGTGTAAGCCCGATATTAGTAAGCCCGATATTACTAGACGACTCGTCCTTTATGAGCCATGCCTCGTCACTGTCCAGAAACGGGCTTGTGGGAAATTAGCATGCCATTTCAAACCCGAACGGCTTAAGTTAGCGCTAATGGGGCACACCCTCCGGGCAGGACGGGTGGAGACGCCCGCCTCCCCATTGACGTGTGCTTATGTTCGTTCTAACAGCCTGACGTTCGCAACCAAATGCTCCAAGGAATCGACTTATACTGTCCACGATGAAATCAATCATCGTCGGCACCGCTGGTCATATTGACCACGGCAAAACCGCTCTAGTCAAAGCGCTGACGGGAATTGACGCCGACCGCCTCGAGGAAGAAAAGCGCCGTGGCATCACCATTGATATCGGTTTCGCATACATGGAATTGGCTGCCGGTAGCGGCGAAACAATCCGGATCGGATTCATTGATGTCCCCGGCCACGAACGCTTCGTGCGAAATATGCTGGCCGGAATCGGTGGGATTGATCTTGTGCTACTGGTCATCGCGGCGGACGAATCCATCAAGCCTCAAACCCGCGAGCATTTCGATATTTGCAAACTGCTTTCAGTGCGCCGCGGCATAACCGTTTTAACCAAATCAGATTTGGTGGACAAAGAAACTCTCGATGTTGTGCGCCTCGAAGTGGAGGAATTCGTCCGCGGATCGTTTCTGGATGCATCCCAAGCGCCGATTGTCGCAGTGAGTTCGAGGACGGGAGCCGGTCTTGATGTATTGAAACAGCAGCTTGGCAAGCTTGCGCAGGATGCTGCCGAAAGAGATTCACGCGCCTATCCACGCCTGCCGATTGATCGCGTATTCACCATGAAGGGCTTTGGAACCGTCGCAACCGGCACTCTCATCTCCGGAACCATCCGAAAGGAAGATGAGCTTGAGATTTTTCCGCAGCAAAAGAAAGCTCGCGTGCGGGGTATCCACGTTCACGGTCAACCTGTAGAAGAAGCAACCGCCGGACAGCGAACGGCGCTGAATCTGGCTGGAGTCAGCGTCGAAGAATTACAGCGCGGGATGGTTCTGTCGCCACCTATAACTTTCCGCCCGACGAAGCGCCTGGATGTTTCCCTGTCACTTCTTTCTTCCGCGAAGCCATTAAAACAGCGGGCGCGGTTGCACTTTCACAGTTACACCATGGAGAGCATTGCTGAGGTCTTCTTATATCAGGACAACAAACTGGCTCCGGGAGAGCAGACGTTCGCACAATTGAAACTGGCAGACTCGACATTACTTTTGCCAGGAGACCGGTTTATCATCCGCCAATTTTCACCGGTAGTGACGATTGGCGGAGGCATCGTCATGGATAATGCCGCTCCTGCAAAGGTGAAGAGGAAGGCTGCGCATCTGGATTTTCTAAATATTCTCAAAGCAGGTTCGCGAGCAGATGTTCTGCGCGCGCGGGTGAATCGTGCTGAAACACACGGCATTACCCTCGCTGACGCCGTGGCGCAAACCGGGTGGACGTGCGGGGAAATTATAACTACCGCATCAGCAATTCCCACTATTGTTCAGATTGGTAATTCGTTCATCAGCGTATCTGCCATGCAGCAGATTAGCGCCGCGATTGTTTCAACGCTCGCCAATTTTCACGAACAGAATCGCCTTGTTTCAGGAATGAGCAAAGAGGAATTGCGGGAACGTCTGCCCGTTCACCCTTCACTGGTCTTCGAGAGAGTGATCGAAGAAGCTTCAAAGGCGAAGTAGGTTGAGCTCGCAGGAGAGCTTGTTCGCTTGCCCGGTCGCGGCGTGCTTATGAAGGATGAAGAGGCGGAATCCAAAAACATCATCGAAACCGCCTTCGCTTCGGCGGGATTGAAGGTCCCTGCTCTGAAGGATGTTTTAACTGGATTGAAGGTTGATAAAGGTCGGGCACAAAAGATAGTGACAC
>DASYGR010000271.1:0-13130 GCA_035999525.1 Terriglobales bacterium | reverse complement strand
TGGCCCGGTAGTAGTGAACGTTAATGGCGTCCCCAGCAATGGCGCGCAGTTCACGGTCCGCCAACATCTTCAGATAACCAGCCTCTCCCAGACCAGCGGCGCCATTGGCGCGTTAATCACAATCAACGGAACCGGCTTTGGCACAACTCAGGGATTTAGCAGTGTTACTTTTAACGGCACGTCGGCAACTCCGATCGGTTGGAGCGACTCCGCTATTGCGGTTCCCGTGCCAACCGGAGCAACAACTGGATTGCTCGCAGTCACGGTTGGAGGCACGACGGCCTCGGCTAGTTTTACGGTTGTGACCGGCCTCGTCCTTAGCGGCTTATCGCCCGCGTTGGCGACGGTTGGCACTTCCATCACTATCACGGGCTCTGGTTTTGGAGCGGCTCAAGGCTCCAGCACGGTGAAATTCAACGGAGTAACAGCCACTCCCACCAGTTGGACTTCTTCTTCGATTGTGGTGCCAGTGCCACCCGGCGCGCTGGCCGGACCGGTCACGGTGACGGTCGCAGGAATTCAGAGTGCGGGTGCAATGTTCGTTCCGGTTTCATCCGGAGGCCCCTACGCCTACTCGCTGGCTGCTGGAAACTTCGGCAACACTCTCAGTCCCGGCTTGGCAATCGTTAATCGCTGCTTGAGCACTACGAACTGCTCCTCAGGTTCTGTCGGAATAATGTTGGGAAACGGAAATGGAACCTTCAAGCCGGCTGTGACTTATTCGAGCGGCGGAATCGAAAGTCTCGCTGCCACTGTCGGCGATTTCAACAACGATGGAATTCAAGACCTGGCGGTCTTGAACAGTTGCGCCTCCAGCGCCTGCACAAATGGCTCAGTGAGTGTGCTGCTGGGCAAAGGAGATGGGACCTTTCGGTCGCCGCTGAATTCCAGCGCGGGCGGCTACCAATCCATTGGCATCGCCATGGGGGATTTCAATGGAGACTACATCCCTGACCTCGTGATCGCTAACAATTGCGCGGACAGCAGTTGCGCTTCCGGTGGAACAGTCACTGTATTAATTGGGAAAGGTGATGGGACGTTCAAGCCTCCAGTGAGCTATGCGTCCGCTGGGCAAGGTGCTTTTTCGATTGTGGTCGGAGATTTCAATCGGGATGGCATCCCGGATCTCGCGGTAGTTAACAATTGCGCCTCCACTGGCTGTTCGAGCGGCGGCACCGTTGGTATTTTGCTGGGCAAAGGTGACGGAACTTTCAAGCCCGCCGTCACCTATTCCTCAGGAGGGCAGGGCGCTTATTCATTAGCGACCGCAGACTTTAACAACGACGGGATTGCGGACTTGGCTGTCGTAAACAATTGCGCCAACAGCACGTGCTCGAACGGAGGCGCGGTCGGCGTTCTGCTAGGCAATGGAGACGGAACATTTCAGGCTCCGATAGTCAGCAGTTCCGGAGGCCTTTTCGCTTACTCGCTGGCGATTGCCGATTTCAACCAGGACTGGCACCCCGACCTCGCCGTCAGTAATGAATACGGCGGAACTTCGAACGGCGGCACCTTGAGCGTGCTGTTGGGGAACGGCGACGGGACCTTTCAAGCAGCGGCGAACTACGACTCCGACGGCACAAATCCATTTTCAGTAGTTGCGGCAGATTTCCATATTTTTGGCAGCACCGATCTCGCGGTGGCCAATTCTTGCCTGCCCGCTTTCAATTGCGCAGAAGGAGCCATCACCATACTTTCCGGCAATGGCGATGGAACCTTTGGATCGCCTGCAAGTTACGCCGCTCTGCCCGCGGGTAGCCAGTCTGGTACTCTCGCGCCTCCTCATCATCAGGTAAGTCTTTCGTGGGATGCAGTCGTCTCCGTAAACGGCTACAACGTTTACCGCGGCTCCCAATCAGGAGGCCCATACACCAAAATCAATCCGATTGTTGATGCGAGCCCAAGTTTCATTGACCTCTCCGTGGTCGCGGGACAGACTTACTATTACGTGACCACAGCCGTAAACGCCGAGATCGAAAGCGGTTACTCCAACGAAGTTGAGGCCTCGATACCATCCCCGTAGCTCCGGCATAGTGAGAGGTTCTGATCTTTGAAAGACTTTTGGAAATCCGGCGGCGCGAATTGCAATAACGAACGCCGCTGGGCCAGCCTGCCCTTCTTCTAGCCTCACTCGAAGATTGCTAGTACACTAACCCTGACGTTAATGAGCTATATCTTTGCCGTTAATACCCCCACTCTTTTGGCGGGCCGTTCATGAAGAAACTCGCCCAAGGCGACAGCGCCGTAAATCGTAGTCTTCCCAAAGCGCACACCGGCATCCAAGGACTGGACGAAATCACCGGGGGCGGTTTTCCCCAGGGCAGGCCTACGTTGATCTGCGGCAGCGCTGGAGCCGGCAAAACCCTTCTGGCGATGGAATTCCTCGTTCGCGGAGCCATGGAATACGACGAGCCTGGCGTGTTTATGGCGTTCGAAGAAACCGAAGCCGATCTGACCCAAAACGTCCGCTCACTGGGTTTTGATCTGGAGATGCTCAGCAGGCAGAAGAAGCTGGCCGTAGATTATGTGCGCATCGAGCGCGACGAAATTGACGAAACCGGCGAATACGATCTTGAAGGGCTGTTCATACGGCTGGCTTGCGCCATTGACGCGGTGGGAGCCAAACGCGTGGTCTTGGACACGATCGAGAACTTATTCTCCGGATTAGAGAATGAAGGCCTGCTGCGGTCGGAGTTACGCCGCTTGTTTCGCTGGTTAAAAGATCGAGGGATGACGGCAGTGATTACGGCCGAACGCGGCGAAGGCGCGCTGACGCGGCACGGACTGGAAGAGTACGTCTCGGATTGCGTTCTATTGCTCGACCATCGCGTGGTGGATCAGATTTCGATCCGCCGGCTTCGTGTCGTCAAATACCGCGGTACTGCCCACGGCACCAACGAGTATCCATTCCTCATAGATGAGGAAGGTTTCAGCGTGCTTCCGGTCACTTCGCTGGGCCTGCAGCACGAAGTGAGCAGCGAGCGAATTTCGAGCGGCATCGCCGCCCTGGATGGGATGCTTGGCAGCAAAGGTTTTTACCGGGGCAGCACGATCCTGCTCTCTGGAACCGCGGGAACGGGCAAGACCAGTTTGGCATCCTACATGGTTGATGCCGCTTGCCGGCGTGGAGAACGTTGCCTTTACTTTTCATTCGAGGAATCGCCGGAGCAGCTTATCCGGAACATGAGGTCCATTGGCCTCGATCTAAAGAAGTGGGTGAATAAGGACCTGCTGAAGTTTCATTCCAGCCGTCCTACATTACATGGTCTGGAAATGCATCTGACGACCATGCATAAACTGGTAGAACGGTTTCAACCAAAGGTGGTGGTCGTGGATCCCATTGGCAGCCTGGCCGAGGCGGGAAACCGGCGTGATGCGAGCATGATGCTCATTCGCCTCATTGACTTTCTGAAACTTCGCGGAATCACTGCCTTCTTCACAAACCTGACAGCGGGCGGAGAAGCGATCGAGAAAACGGACGTGCAAGTATCGTCCCTAGTGGATACATGGCTGATGGTTAAGGACGTTGAGTCGAACGGTTCGAGAAATCGCGCGATGTATGTGTTGAAATCGCGGGGTATGGCCCATTCTAACCAGCTTCGACCGTTCCTTATAACCGAAAAGGGGTTTGATTTAATTGAGTCCAACGGACAAGAATTTCATGCCACAAAATCAGGAGCATCGCGTCCGGGAAAGGCTCGCGGGGCGAAGCGCCGGATGCGCGGGTCATTTTCTTCAACCGGCCCTGTACTAAAGGCGTCGAGGAGTCAGCATGAAAAAAACGGCAAGAGTCGATGAGAGTACACCGCTTAGCCTTCAGGCGCTTTCTGAGCGGGAGCCTCGCAAGCAGCCTGACGCAGAGGTGTGGAATCTTCGCTTGTACATTGCGGGACAAACGCCGCGATCAATTTCCGCGTTTGCGAATCTCAAGAAAATTTGCGAGGAGCATCTGCCGGGCCGTTACAACATCGAGGTCGTTGACCTGATTAAGCACCCGCAGTTGGCTGCTGGAGATCAAATCGTGGCTATTCCGACGCTGGTGCGGAAGCTCCCTGAGCCACTGCGCAAGGTCGTGGGCGACCTTCGCGATACTGAGCGCGCCCTGGTGGGTTTACAACTTCGTCCCGCTAGCTAGGCAGGCTCGTTTATTGGCGTCCTCGGACTTGAGGGTTGAGAATTCGGTCAGGAGAAATTGAATGGCTGCGAAAAAAGCTGCATTGGCGGCGATTGTTCGAGGAAGTGACGAGGCCGAAGAAACGGTGCGCGCCATCTGCGAGGGTGAAGTAGACGCATTCGTAGTAGAAGATGGCGAAGGCAACCGGGTGTACACGCTTGAGGGTGCGGACCTTCCCTATAGTGTTTTGGTGGAGCGAATGCAGCAAGGCGCAGCCATTGTGGACGCCCGAGGGGAAATTATTTACTCCAATCCGAGCCTCGAGGAGCTAATTGGGTTGGAGGAGGACACCTTAATTGGGGTCCCCCTCCGGCGTTTTCTTGGTACCAATGATCAGATTTTGTTCCAAAGGTTGCTAGGCGAGACCGAGATTGGTCCGCGCGAAGGCGAAATGTCCCTGCACCGTGCCGATGGCACTCAAATATCCACGAATTTTTCTTTCAGGTTGCTGTCGCGGGACAAATCATCAACCGGCATCCTGATTACTGACCTGACTTGGAAAAAGCAGCAAGCAGAACTCACGTCGCGCATCCAGCAACTGCAAGATGAAGAGCGCCGTCGAATTGCCCGCGAGTTGCACGACAGCGTGGGACAGTTGCTGGCGGCGATTTCAATGAACTTTGTCAGGGTGAGTGATGAGGCTCACAGGCTCAGCCCCGCGGTCGCGAAGGCCGTTTCAGATAATGCCACTATGGTGAATCAGATCAGTGACGAAATTCGCACTATCTCTCACCTGCTTCACCCGCCCTTGCTTGATGAAGTTGGCCTTCCTTCGGCGCTTCGGTGGTACACCGATGGGTTCTCGCAGCGCAGCAACATTCAAACAACGCTCGACATCCCTGCGAAATTCGACCGCTTGTCCCCAGATACGGAGATTGCAATATTCCGCGCGGTGCAAGAGTGTTTGACCAACGTTCATCGTCACTCTGGCAGCGCGACTTGCTCGATAAAGATGGTGCAGGACGCAGACTGGTGGCGGATTGAAGTCAAGGACTCAGGCCGTGGGATTCCGGAATCCAAAAGATTGACGTTGGACTCCTCGGGAGGAGTGGGCCTGCGCGGAATGCGGGAGCGCATTCGGCAACTCGGCGGGACTTTCGAAATCGAGACCAGTTCCAAAGGAACAGTAATAAAAGTAAGCTTGCCAGTGCCGCGCGAAAATCTTTCGATAGGCAAGGGCAACAACGTCGCCTGAATGTCGCCGGGTGGCCCAGCCTTTCGCGCACTTTGCGAAGGCTGGGGATTTTAGCCAGGCTGTCCCATCCTTCTGAGATTTTGATCTCCCTTACTACATAATGAATAAAGGGTGCCCCTCCGTCGCGGTTTTCGACGCGTGGGGATTCCTGCTGATGGTATCAGGCGATTTCCCGCACCTGAAGTTCCGCTTGATTGCTGGCCCACCCCTACGTTGTCTATAAAGGTGGGAATTCGTGACGCCGATTTCAACCGCCTTTTGAGAAATCAGATCCTCCCTTTTTCAAATAGAAATAGCGCAAGAATTCCCGAACAACCATGGACTGAAATTTCGCCCACGGTTTTGAACTTGTCTTAATCCGCCGTCAACGCCGACGTGCAGTGCGGACAGCGAGTTGCTTTGATCGCAACGGTATCGAGACAGAATGGGCAATTCCTCATCACTGTCGCTGCGGCGGCCGGCGTCTGCTCACTCTTCAGGCGATTTATCTGGCGGATGAGCATGAACACCACGAAAGCGACTATAAGGAAGTCGAAGAGAGCATTGCAGAATACGCCGTAGTTGATTGTGGCTGCACCAGCGGCTTTCGCCTCGGCGAGGCTGGCGTAAGCATGGCCCGAGAGGTTGAAAAATTTATTTGAGAAGTCCGAGTGTCCTGTGAACAAGCCAATCGGGGGCATCAGGATGTCGGAGACAAAGGAACTCACGACTCTCCCGAAAGCCGCGCCAATGATAATTCCCACAGCCATATCGAGCATGCTGCCGTGTAGCGCAAAATCCGTGAACTCCCGGAGAATCGGGCCGCCTCTTTTACCCATTAGCGCTTTCGGGCTGCCCAGGTGGGCCATTCCAAGATTGTCGAGTATAGGGTCGTTTCCTGTAGCCATGAAAAACCTCCTTGTGTAGTGAAGCATGTTGCTCGGCGCTGGAGGACATGTCAAGCAAGAGGGAAACGCGGGGTCGGGCAGGATCTTCTCCTATATTTTGACGGAACTAGTAAGCGCGACGTAGAACTTGAACGGGCACTGCTGAGAGTTCAGTATTAGCGTCAGATTGGGGAAGGGTAGGATGATCTTATGGAGATGAAACTTTCTGAAGCGATGCAGATCTTGGAACGCGGTCCGGGGACTGTAGATCAGATGCTGCGGGGGCTTCCGGATGAATGGGTTCGCGCGACCGAAGGCGGGGATACATGGAGTTGTTACGACGTTGTGGGACATCTGATCCACGGCGAAGTTACGGATTGGCTGCCGCGGGCGCGAATCATTCTCGAACATGGCGAGAGCCGCACCTTCGAACCGTTCGACCGCTTGGCGCAATTAAAAGAAGATAGAACACAGCCCCTCGAACGCTTGCTCGATCGTTTCAAGAAACTGCGCGAACAGAATCTCACTGCCCTGCGCGGCATGCATTTGAGTTCTGACGACCTCTCCCGCACCGGCACTCATCCAGAGTTGGGAACCGTGACGCTGCGGCAACTGCTCTCCACGTGGGGGGTGCATGACTTGACCCACATCTCCCAAATCAGCCGCGTTCTGGCGAAACAATATGAAGCTGAAGTTGGGCCTTGGAAGGCGTATCTTGGTGTGCTGAATATTTCCATTGATCGTTCCGAAGACCGCCAGGCAGAAGTTCGACGAGCAAAAGTGCGGCAAGCAAAAGATTCGCGGTCAGCCGCCGTCACCAAGGAGGCTTTATGAAACACAAGCTTTCGGTTATCGCCGGGATCGCAATCGTAGTCCTACTAAGTTTGAATATTGCACAAGCGCAATCGGCATCCGGTGCGGACACTTTGCGACAGCTTGAGGCCGAATTCATGAAAGCCGCAGCAGAAAGAGGCTCGCAGGGATACATGTCCTACTACGCCGAAGACGCAGTCGAACTTCCCAATGGCGCGGACATGATTCAGGGCAAGGAGAGCATCGCGAAAGGCATGAGCTTCCTGGATCAGAAAGATAACCACCTGACGTGGACTCCCGTTCGCGCCGACATGGCTGCCTCAGGCGACCTGGGCTATACGTTCGGAACATATGAATTCCGCTCCAAAGACAAAGATGGCAAGCCTACGGTGGGGTACGGCAAGTATGCGAGCGTCTGGAAGAAGCAGAAAGACGGAAGCTGGAAAGTTGTGATGGATATGGGAAACGCGTCGCCGAATCCAAAGTGAAATGGAAGAGCGCACGAGATACTGTGCGCTCATTCTGAACATTTACGCGACTACGCAGTTACTGCGGTGGCCGCGTGGTTCAAAGATCCGGCGGGGAATATCTTGTCGGTGCTGGAAGCGGCTTAGCGGAAAGCGTCTCGCCTCGCTAGAGCGGATGAAACTTCACGCCGGGTCCCAACCCCGCGATGAACCCTATCGCCAGTACTACGGCGGCGATGATCCATCCCCGGCTACGTTCGATTTCTGGCATCTGGAATTCGCTGCTGGGGATGCGCGGACCGTAGAGCAGGGTCCACATCCATGCCAGCCCCGACTGCCCGCCAAAGGACGCGGCCGCGGCCGAGATCAGAATCAACAGCGGTCCCACCGGATTCAGCGCGCCCGCAACGCAAGCGAGGACTCCGGCAGTGACATAAGGCGTGACCGTGAGCTGGCGCGCGCGCCGCACACGGATATTCGTATCCTTCCCTAAGAATGGACGCAGTTCGCGCAAGGACAGAGGCACAAACACGAAGAAATATATGACGATCCCCAGCGCAGCCAGGCCTACGCGCCACGCCCATGCTGGCTGCCATCCTGCGACCACGTCAGCCCAATCCCCAATGTTGCCGATGCCGGAGAAAAGGAAATATCCTCCCGCCGCGAACAAATTAAAAGTCATCAGCACCCAAAAAAAATAGCGCCATGATGCCGACTTTGTTACGGCTCGCGCAGCGGCCCAGAACACTGCGCCGAAGATCAGATTGGCGAGCGTTCCGCCCGCTGCGACAAGGCGTGTGTCCGCGCTACACGCGAAGTGCACCGTGGAGAGCACCAGCGGCCGCCCGCCCGTGGCTACGCACATGCCTCCGTGACCAAGCCCCTCGTGGATAAAATCCGCAATCACCGTAGCCGCAACGCTGATCGCAACAATGGTCAATAGATCAATGGTCAATAGATCGGGCTTGGATGCTTCGCGCAAGCGTGGCGAGTTCGACTCTGCGGTTCCGTCTCTTGCAGAATTCGCGGACATGCGCCGCATTGTAGCAGCGCACTCGAGGACGTTACCGGAGTGGTACGGCGAAGGCCGACGTCGGCAAGGTTTTCCCGACGCCTGACTCAGCCAGCGCTTTTTCCATTTGCCGGGAGATTATTGTTTGAGGGCGCCGACCGTTCAGCCACGATTGCCGGCAGTCGGCCGGTTCGGCGCATCGTTCGGCAGTCAAATCCGTAGGTCGTCCCACAAACCAGGCAGACCTGATAATCCTGGCCATGCGCTCCAGTATGTGGCCAGGAAAATTGATGGCGGCAAAACATTTCTGAGAGTCGCGCTAACAATGGGGGAGTCATGCTTTCCTGTTCCTCTGCCTTAATTATGTGATCGTCACGTACGAAATTGAATGCGGCCACTTATTTGACTGACGCATATTCACTCTCCCGGCTTTTAGACCCGCCGCCGGGTCGAAGTTGCCTGCCGAGAGTGTTTGACAAAGAACCCAAATCCTCGGCTAGTGCCTGCCGCCACTGTCCAACGGTATCCTGCGCCAGCTCCTCCATCGCTTGCCCGAAGGAGAGCAACGATCCCGTAACCTCCGACTTGAGCAATTGCGAGATGGAGCCTTCGATCGTTTTCTGTACGCTCCTCAAATGGTCGCAGGCATCGCCCAGTTGCTTGTTGAGTTCCTGGGAATTGCGTGTGCCCAGCTCTTTGAGAACCGCGTCTAACGCCTTTTCCAATTGCTTGCGAGCGCCGGCGATGATGTCACTGCCCATTTGTACCAGGCGGCCATCCAGATCTGTCTCAAGCCGGTGTGCGGATTCGTCAAGCTTGGCTATGCGAGTTGCAAGATCGGTGTTTTGTGCCTGCAAGCGCGAGGATTCTGCCCCCGCGGCTTCGTGGATTGTCTGCATTTCCCGGCGGTACTTTTCATGCTCTTCGCTCAGGCGTTGCTGAAGGGTTCGTAGGAACTCCTCGCTGCGCCGTTCGAGCCTGATTCCCGCTTCCACTACTTGTTGCTGAAACCGCTCGGCTCCAGAATCGAGATGCTTCTGCACAACTTTGGTGATTTCTTCCGAGAAGCCGTGAGCGCGTTGCTCTACCCCCCGCAAGTCCTGTTCGATTTGCGCACGAAACTCATTGTGGGCGTCTCTGATCTTCTTCCCAATGGCTTCCTTCGCCGCCTCAAGAACTTCTGCCGACTGCTGGCTTGTCTGGCGCAGAACTTGCACGCCCAGATCGTCGCGCAGCCGTACTAAAATTTTTTCTTGCACTTCCGCGGGAATGTGCGAGAGCGATATGTCAAATTTGCTGTGCCTTGCTGATGGTTGCGCTAGCTTTTCGCGGAGTTCTTTAATTTCGGCTTGCAATGGCTCAACCAATTCGGCAACTACAGCCCGAAAGCGAGCGTTATCGAGAAGCGATTGCTGCCCGTGCGCCGATGCCTCTGTCAGTGCCCAATCTTCGGGCAAAGTTTCAAGCCCCCAGAAGTTATCTGGCTGATCCAATCTCGCGCCCAGCCTCCAGCCCTTCTGATCAGAATCCATTGGCTGGCAGTCAACGATATGGGCCATCGTCCAGCGCCCGTCCTGGCTTCGAAATTGCACCGGAACGCCGGCATCCAGCTTCGAGGAAGAACGCATCGCGCAGCCGTGGGCGTTGACGACTAACGTCTCGCATAATTCGGAGAAGGCGAAATCCGGTTCCAGGCTGGTGACGTGAATGGGGAGGGCGATCGGTAACCTCGAGCTGCGGCGTAAATCAGACAGGTTCGGCGCGGGCATTGGGTCCCTCCTGGCGAAGTGTGCGCACCCCTCGTGCCCATGGCGTGGGCGCGAGTTCTTTAGTAAAGGTAACGCTAGATGGCCCACAAAGCTTGGCACGATGGTGTCTTTTTGCATGTGCAATCGGACACTGCCCCCACCGTGATCATGACCCGTAGTTCCCTCCAGTCGGTGACCTTGCATCTGAGCCGTGTGCCGTGCTCATGGAGTGGCTCATAAACCCAGGGCCTTCACCTGCTCTTCCGTTTCGTAGCCGAGCCAGTGTGCAACCTCATGCCAGACCACCCGTTTTACTTCGGCCCGCAAATCTCCTTTTGAGCAGCGCAGAATGGGGCCACGAAAAACAAATATCAAGTCGGGGGCGTACTTCACTTGGGAGAACGACTGTCTCGTCCTGACTGTCCCGCTGTACAGTCCCAATAACTCAGTTCCACGGCGCCATTTCTTTTTGTGCGATATGTCCCCCAATACCTCTGCCGGGGGCTCGTCCACCACTTGAATGCCGGGGAAATCTGGCAAGGCCCTGATCTTCTGTGGCAGGGTACCGTATGCCCACTCCACAATCTCCTCAAAGCTTTCGGGATTTGCAGCGTCGGCCATGAAGCCAACTTTATCACCGGGCAGTATGGACAAACCAAGCAGTGTTCTAGAGCAGGCGCGCGATGGTAGCGGTTAGATGAAATGCCGCAGGAAAAAGAGAAGCATCCGCTTCAAAAACATTTGTCATCCTGAGCGTAGCAGAACGATTCGCTAGCGAATCGTTCTCCGAAGTCGAAGGACCCCTACCACCGTCTGGAATCTTGATGTTGCCCCAGCGCGGACCAACTACGCCGCGGGCTTTCCATTCTTCACCAGAAATCTCTCAATAAATGTCGTATCCACATTCCCCGCGCGAAAATCCGGATCAGCCAGAATTTTCCTGTGCAATGGAATCGTGGTAAAAATTCCTTCCACGATAAACATCTCCAAAGCTCTCGACATCCGCGACACCGCCTCGACGCGATCTCTACCGCGCACAATCAGCTTCGCAATCAGCGAATCATAATAAGGAGGAATGGTTCCTTCAGCATAAGCCGCCGTATCCACGCGCACGCCTGTTCCACCCGGCGGATTGAAAGTTGTAATCTTGCCCGCCGACGGCGTGAACTTTTCCGGATGCTCCGCATTGATGCGGCACTCAATCGCATGTCCGCGATGGCTGACTGGACCTTGCAGAATAGCCTCCAGCCGTTCCCCAGCGGCAATACGAATCTGACTCTTCACGAGGTCAACATCCGTGACCATCTCCGTAACCGGATGCTCGACCTGAATCCGGGTATTCATCTCGATGAAATAAAGTTTCCGGTCTTCATCCATCAAAAACTCAATCGTTCCTGCATTCACATACCCAATCTCAGACAGCGTTCTGGACAACATCTGCCCAATCTCGTTCCGCAACTCCGGACTCACCTGCGTTGACGGCGACTCTTCCAGCAATTTCTGATGCCGCCTCTGAATGCTGCATTCGCGCTCGCCTAGGCTCACCACGTTGCGATATTCATCCGCCAAAATCTGGAACTCAATATGCCGCGGCCGCTCGATAAATTTCTCCATATAAAGATCACCATTACCGAACGCCGCCGAAGCCTCCGATTGCGCCGCTTTGAAGAGTGCCGGAAGCTCCTCTTCGCTGCGCACGATTCGCATGCCCCTCCCGCCGCCTCCCGCTGAGGCTTTAATGATGACGGGAAATCCCACTTGCCGTGCCCACTCCAGCGCCTCGCCATCGCTCCCGAGAATTCCCTCCGACCCCGGCAAAATAGGCACGCCAACTTTCTTCATGATCGCGCGGGCTTTTTCTTTTTCCCCCATCAATCGCGTAATTTCAGGCGGCGGCCCAATAAATTTAATATTGCAGGTCTCGGTCACTTCGGCGAAGTTCGCATTCTCGGCCAACAGCCCGTAACCGGGATGGATAGCGTCCACATTGGCAATCTCCGCGGCGCTAATGACCGCAGGAATATTCAGATAACTCAAGGCCAATTGCGGAGGCCCGATGCAAATCGCCTCATCCGCAAACCGCACATGCAGCGAATTGCGGTCTGCCTCGCTGTAGATAGCAACCGTGCGGATTCCCAATTCCTTGCACGCGCAAATTACTCGAAGAGCAATCTCTCCGCGATTCGCAATAAGTATTTTGTTAAACATTTGTTAGAGCGACCATGGATGACTTCGGGTGGCGCAGCGCTTCAGCGCTGCGATTTTCGCTCGCCATCAGCAATCGGCCCGACTGGAAGTCGGGCCAACCTCTCTCTGTTAAGTCTGAACTTCCTATCGCCATTTATTTCCTCGGGCGAATGGCAAACAACTCCTGCCCATATTCAATCGGCTGGCCGTTGGCAATCAACTTCTTCACCACTTCCCCCGCCACGTCCGACTCAATCTCATTCATCAGCTTCATCGCTTCCACGATGCACAGAAGCTGCCCCACTTCCACCATGTCCCCATTTTTTACAAACGGAGGCGATCCAGGTGACGGCGATTCATAGAACGTACCGACAATCGGCGACTTGACCATGTGCAACGGTTCTTCGGGAGCAGCTTCCGGTTCTTTCGTCGCTGGAGGTGCAGGCGCAGGAGCGGCCGGCGCAGCCACGCTTTCTGGAGTAGCCGCAGGCGGCGGATGCACGGCAAAATAAGAAGTGGGCGCCTGCGTATGGACAGGCTCGCAGGCACGCTTGATGCGCACCTTTACGTCACCGCGCTCCAGTTCAAACTCAGCAATATCCTTTTCAATTAGGAATTCGATGAGTTCTTTTATTTCTTTTTGGTTCATGGTCAGGTGGGATTTCTTT
>DASYGR010000218.1:0-4822 GCA_035999525.1 Terriglobales bacterium | reverse complement strand
AGCAGACATAGAAATCCAGCGCGGAGACTGGCGCGGTCCTCTTCACGGCATCCCGCTTGGCCTTAAAGACCTCATCGATACCGCAGGAACTCGCACCACTGCTGCCAGCGCCCTGTTCCAAGACCGCATCCCCGCAGAAGACGCAGAGGTCGTTTCGCAATTGAAAAATGCTGGCGCCGTCTTGCTCGGAAAGCAGAACTTGCACGAATTTGCCTACGGCGGCAGTTCGCTCGTCAGTTATTACGGCGATGTGCCCAATCCTTGGAACATCGCGCACATTGCCGGTGGTTCATCTGGAGGCTCGGCGGCAGCAGTCGCTGCGGGCCTGTGTTTCGGCGCAATCGGAACTGACACTGCCGGTTCGATCCGCGAACCCGCCGCATTGTGCGGAGTGGTTGGTCTCAAACCTACCTACGGACGAGTCAGCGCACGAGGCGTAATTCCACTTTCGACATCCCTCGATCACCTGGGGCCAATCACCCGAACAGTCGAAGACGCGGCGATCGTTTTTCAGGCAATCGCTAGTGTGCACATGCCTCGGGAAGCCGCGAGATTCGATACGTCATCTCTGGATAAAAGCACTTCACACTTCAAAATCGGCATCCCCCGCAAGTTTTTCTTCGAAGATCTCGATCCGGAAATAGACGCTGCGGTGGAACAAGCGGTCTTGGCGCTCCAAACACTCGGCAATAAAACTCATGAAATCGAACTGCCTATCCCTCAAGATCGCAAGCTTCAATCTGGCGAGGCCTATCTCTATCACGCGAAATCAGTAGCCAGCAATCCGGAGCTTTACCAGCCAGAAACACTGCGCCGAATTCGCGCCGGAGAAAATATATCTTCAGCAGACGTTCTTAGGCTCCAATCGGAGTTAGAGCAGGAGCGTCGGAATATTCGAAAAATCTTTGAAGAGGTTGATCTCTTGGTCACGCCAACCACGCCAATTCCTGCGCCTTCCATAGCCGAGCTGAAAAAAGATCCCGATCTCCTGCGTCCTCAGGAGATCATCCTGCTGCGGAACACTCGTCCGATAAATGTCTGGGGCTTGCCGGCGATTTCTATTCCTTGCGGATTCACCGGTGCAGGACTACCGATCGGACTGCAAATCATCGGAGCGCATGGTGCGGAAAATGAAGTCCTGCAACTCTCCTACAACTATGAACAGGCCACGGGCTGGCACAAACGTGAACCCGGGATACTTGCAAGTTGATTCGCCGATGCGCCTTGGGAGTCGCCGACGCGCCAGCGGCAGAAAAATAGGCAATTAAATATTGTTAGTCGCCTCCCGCTCCCGCCTGCTTCATAAAGTTTGACTGATCGCTCTTCAGCTTCTTCAAGGTGTCCATGGGCAGATACGCCATGTGTCCCGCATCGTAAGTTGCAAACGAAATATTTTGCCTATACTTCGTTCCGAGATCGAGATGCCCCATGGTGTAATTCGCCGCCAAATAAGGAGTGGCCAGATCGTAATAGCCCTCCATCACGAGCACCTTTAGATAAGAGTTCTTCACAATCGCCTCGCGGAGTGCGGTCGCGGTATCTGGAAAGCCCTGGATTCCAGAACCCCAATTCCAAAACTCGTCATTATCGGAGCGGGGCGCAAATGTGTAGTACGGCATATCGGTCTTGTATCCAAGTTCTCCGCGCACGTAATCGTTGAACATCGAAGTGAACGGCGGCAGAATTCCTGACTCAGTGGGGTCATAGAAGGGTGTGTCCAAGAGGCCCCCTGGATCCGGACCAGTAAATCTTCCATCCAGCCTTCCCACTCGCAGCTTTTGATCAATCAGCAAATAATGCGTGAACTTCGGCACATCTATACGAAGGTTGGCCTGATCAATCACTTCCTTGCTAAGGCCTGTGTATCGGGCCATGTCGTCAACCACCTTCTGCCGTTCGGAGGAGTCGAGTCCGTCACCCTTGGCAAGTGCGGCCGCATATTCGCCAGTGGCAAACTGTTCGGATTCCTGCCGCGCTTTTGTCAGATCGCCGCTCAAGTCCGGCGGCAGCTTGTGATGGTATCCCGCAATCATGGTGAACGTCGGGATAAGAAAAATGTAGGGCTGGTCGTTGCTCTTGTTGTCCTCAAGCGTCTGAAAACTTAGTGCCGTGGAAAGCAGCGTAATGCCATTGAACGAGATCCCCTGGTCCGCCAGATAGCCGGCAATGCCCGCCGCGCGGGTCGTTCCGTAACTTTCGCCAAACAGAAATAATGGCGATCCCCAACGCTCGTAGCGCGAGAGATACAGGCGTATGAATTCGCTGAAGGCTTCGATATCTCCCTTCACGCTCCAGAATTTCTTGGAATCCTTGATGCTAGCCGCACGGCTGAAGCCTGTGCCGATCGCATCCACCATCACCAGATCGCTCTTGTCGAGCAAAGTGTACGGGTTGTCCATGAGATGGTACGGAGCCGCCGGCAAGAAACCATCCGAATTCAGCACAACCCTCTTCGGACCAAGCGCTCCCATGTGCAGCCATATCGAAGCCGATCCCGGGCCTCCATTGAACGCAAACGTGAGAGGACGATTCCCCGCGCTTTGCCCGTCGAGACTGTAGGCGACAAAAAACATCTCCGCTTCAATCTTGCCGTCTCCACGCTTGATCGGAAGCCGCCCGGTCGTCGCGGTGTATTTCAGAAGCCTGCCATCCACCGTGATTTGATGATGGGTCACTATCGGAGCAACTTCAGTAAGGTCGAAGTGCTCTTCTTTGTCTTTGTCTTCACCCTTATCAGCTTCTTTTGAAGCCTCTGACTTCTCATGCTCGGCTTTCGGTGCGGCACTGGGCTCATTTGATTGCGCCGGATTCTTCTCCTCCGCCTTTGGGGTTGCCGCCTGCTCGGCCTTCGCGTTTTTCTTCTTGCTTTTCGCGGGTTGAGCCTGCTGCGAGCTTGAATCTGGCGAATTCGCTGGCTGGGCATTGTTTTGCTGCGCAACCGATCCCGCGATCATCCCAAATGATACTAAGAAAATTGCCGCAATTAATCGCATCTCTACTCCTTGAACAGAAATGAATTACGCGCGAAAGATACCGCGACCGCGCGCCGAATTATACCTCTTGGAAGAGGTCTGTTGCTTCGCCATGGGCTTCAGCGGGATCATGTTCCGGCAGGGAACGTTGCTACTATGGTTATGTGCCTCGCAAGCCTTCAAAGAATCCGGTTGTGCCGCTGCAAACCGATCCTCTCGCCAAAATCCCATGGTTGGTTCACGGTTTCAGCACCCGGCTCGGAGGATTTTCCCGCGTCTACGGCAGAAAGACTCTGAATCTCGGATTCACAAAAGAAGATGCGCGAGCAGCCGTCGAACGCAATCGTGTTGCATTCGTGCACGCAGTGGGAGCGATTGATCATGGGCAGCCGTGGCCACTGGTCACCCTGCGCCAAATTCATTCCAGCGTCATCCATTGCGTATCAAGCGAGCCGTCCACTCAGTTGGCGGGCGATGGGCTTATTACCCGCACTCCGCAACTCCTCTTAGGAATTCAGGCCGCGGACTGCATTCCCATCATTCTCGTGGATCGCAAACGTAAAGCCATAGGTGTCTTCCATGCAGGATGGCGTGGAACACTGAGCCGAATTGTCGAAAAAGGCGTCGGCGAAATGCAGCGCTGTTTTGGAACCATGCCGCGCGACATCGTGGCCGCGATCGGACCAGGCATTGGTGGATGTTGCTACCAAGTCGGAATCGAAGTGCGGCAGCGATTCGAATCGCAGTTTGCATACGCGCCCGATCTTTTTCGCGAGACCCTGGAATCCGACCCAGTTCGCGAAAAGTACCCGATGCTTTTTCTCAGCGCTCGCGCGCCTGGTCACACCGACCTGCCAAAAAGAATCTTTCTGAATCTGCCAGAGGCGAACCGTCGCCAATTGCTTTCCCTCGGGGTTGCCGCCAGAAATATCACAGTGTCCCCTCTTTGCACCGTTTGCCGCGTTGACCTGCTCTTCTCTCATCGCGCAGAAAAAGCAATTACCGGCAGAATGATGTGTGTCGCAGGAATTCGTGAAGTCGGCGCTCATGGCGTGCACAAGTGAGGTTGGCTGCCGGGTTAGAATCTCTCCCATGCGCCCGATCTTCGAATGGAATATTGGTCAACGTTCCCTATCCCTGGGAAAACGAACTCTGATCATGGGAGTGCTGAACGTCACGCCCGACTCATTTTCCGACGGAGGTCAGCATTTCGATCCTGAACTAGCGTTGTCCCACGCGCTAAAGCTCCTGAACGATGGCGCGGACATCATTGACATAGGCGGCGAATCCACCAGGCCGGGCGCAACCGTAGACCTTTCCCAGACAGCGTCAGCCCCAAGTTCCAGTCCACCGAAGTCAGTAGTCTCCGAAGCCGAAGAGCTCGAAAGAATCATCCCAGTGATTGCAGCTCTAAAAAAGGCGCGTCCCGAATGTGTAATCTCGGCGGACACATATAAATCCGCAGTCGCTCGCAAAGCAATCGAAGCCGGAGCCGAGATTGTGAACGACGTCGGCGGATTCCGCTGGGACCCCCGAATGCCGAAAACTCTCGCCGAACTGAAATGTGGAGCGATCCTGATGCATGCTCGTGGACGCCCCGATGAATGGCACAACATGCCCCCGTCCCCTGACATTGTTGTGCAGGTAAAACGAGAACTCAGGGATTGGGTAGATGTCGCGCTCATGGCAGGAGTGAAGCGCGATCGCATTGCTTTCGATCCGGGCTTTGGATTCGGCAAAAGCTTCGAGGAAAATTATCCGCTGTTAAAGCGCTTCGATGAATTCCATCAGCTTCGTTATCCGCTGGTCGTGGGAGTATCGCGAAAGTCTTTCATAGGGCGCGCCATCGC
>DASYGR010000176.1:0-2981 GCA_035999525.1 Terriglobales bacterium | reverse complement strand
AGCTTGCACGCAAACACCATCTTGTCGTAATCGAAGATGCTGCCCAGGCGATCGGTGCGCGATGGAAAGAGAGAAACATCGGTAGTCTGGGAACCTTTGGCTGCTTTAGTTTTTTCCCCTCTAAAAACCTGGGGGGAGCAGGCGACGGAGGAATGATTACAACGAACGACTCGGAGTTGGCGGAGCGCCTGCGCGTCCTTAGGATCCATGGTGCGAAAAGAAAATATCGGTATGAGCTCTTGGGAATTAACAGCCGGATCGATGCCCTGCAGGCGGCAATCTTGCGGGTCAAACTCCGGCATCTCAATGATTGGACGCAGCGCCGCCGGCGAAATGCCGAGCGCTATCGCGAGCTGTTCGCCGAATACGGATTGACAAGGCAGCTAAAACTACCTCGCTCGCCGGAAACCAGTTTTCATGTGTATAACCAGTATTCGATCCGTGCTCCACGGCGAAATGAACTGCAGGTCTATCTACGCGACCATGGAATCCCGACGGAAATCTATTATCCGAGCCCTCTTCATCTTGAGGGGGCATTCACGTATCTCGGCTACCGCGCAGGAGATTTTCCGAATGCTGAGGCGGCCTGCTGCGAGGTGCTTGCACTGCCAATCCATCCCGAGTTGACGTTCGCTCAGCAGCGTAGGATCGTTGCGGCGATTTCGCACTTTTACCAGGATCCTTCCTAGAAGACAACCAGCTAGATTCTTCATTTGTTGAAAGGAAAAACGATGCTTCCAAATATTGCAGTGATTGGAAATGGGTACTGGGGAAAGAACCTTGTCCGCAATTTTCATGCACTTGGGGTTTTGAAGTGCGTATGTGATTCACGCACCGGAGCTCTGCAAGAGGCGCACGCACAGTTTGGGGTGGACACCTGCTCATCCCTACAAGTACTTCTGAACGACCCCGAGATTAAAGGCGTGGCAATTGCGGCGCCTGCTGTTCAACACTATCAGCTAGCTAAAGAATGTCTGCTCGCGGGCAAAGATGTGTATGTGGAGAAGCCACTCGCGCTCCAGGTGGAACAGGGACAGGAACTTGTTGACATCGCGGAAAAGGAACACCGCATCCTGATGGTTGGACACATTCTCCAATATCATCCAGCAATTTTGAAACTCAAGGGATTGATTGACGCGGGCGAGCTGGGTCGAATTCAGTACATCTATTCTTCGCGTCTCAACTGGGGAAAGCTTCGGACAGAGGAGAACATTCTGTGGAGCTTCGCCCCCCACGACATCTCCGCCATTCTCTATCTTTTGGACGAGGCGCCAGTCGCTATCACTGCTACGGGCGGAGCGTACATCAATCCCCAAATCTATGACACGACGCTAACGGCCTGTGAATTCCAAAGCGGAGTGAAGGCCCACATCTTCGTAAGTTGGCTTCACCCGTTCAAGGAACAGAGAATGGTCATCGTCGCCGGAAATAAAACAGCGGTTTTCGATGACGTTGAAAAGGAGCGCAAGCTTGTCCTCTATCCTCATCGTATTGATTGGGTAAACCGCATACCAGTTGCTTGCAAGGATGAAGGGCAAGTAGTGCCACTTCCGCCGGAGGAACCCCTTAGAAAAGAATGTGAACACTTCATCGAATGCATAGTCGGGCGAACAACTCCACGGACCGGCGGTGCGGATGGCGTGAAAGTGCTTCAGGTCCTGGATGCTTGTGAGCGATCATTGCGTGCGCACGCCGAAACAGTTGAGGTTCATGAGAGCACCGTGAAGTATTTCGCTGATCCAACTGCAGTCATCGAGAGTGGCTGCGAAATTGGCTCTGGCAGCAAGATTTGGCATTTTAGCCATGTAATGGCCGGTTCGCGCATCGGACGTAACTGCAATTTAGGCCAGAACGTCGTAATCAGTCCCCGGGTCACCATCGGAGACCGAGTCAAGATTCAGAATAACGTCTCCGTTTATACCGGGGTGGAACTTGAAGACGATGTCTTCTGCGGGCCGTCTATGGTCTTCACGAATGTGATTAATCCGCGAAGTCATGTCGACCGCAAGGACCAGTACAAACGAACCCTCGTGAAGCAGGGTGCACCCATTGGGGCAAATGCAACGATCGTATGCGGAGTCACATTGGGCCGTTATTGCTTTGTAGCCGCCGGTGCTGTGGTCACGCACGATGTACCCGACTATGGATTGGTGATGGGAATACCTGCAGTTGGAGCCGGGTGGATGTGCGTTTGTGGAGTTCGTTTACCCGAAGCAAGCAAAGTGAGTTGCAACGATTGTGGACGCAACTATCTCATCGAGGACGGCTACTGCCGAGAGACAACCCAGCCTTCCGTTGTTGCGGCGTGAATTCGGTTACACCTTTCCACTTAGATTAATCAGTCCCGAACTGGAGCCCTTATATGCAAGATAATGCGATTCCATTTCATCGCCCCTCGATCGGTCCGGAGGAATTGCAGGCCGTCCGCGAAGTTCTTGAATCCCGCTGGTTGACGACGGGCCCGGTCACTCAGAAGTTCGAACGTGAATTTGCTGCGTTTGTGGGTTCCAAATATGCTGTGGCCGTCAACTCGTGTACATCTGCGCTTCATCTGGCACTCGATGCGGTGGGGATCACTGCCGGTGACGAGGTGCTGGTGCCGAGCTATACCTTCGCTGCCACGGCCGAAGTGGTGGCTTATCTAGGGGCGCGGCCGGTACTTTGTGACAGCCTGCCGGGCGGGTTCAACATTGATCCAGCCGACGCCGCACGCAGAATTACGCCAAAGACGCGCGCGATCATTGTTGTGCATATTGCTGGTGAACCTTGTGATTTGCAGGCGCTTCGCCAACTTGCCGAACTCTATTCGATTCACTTGATCGAGGATGCAGCGCATGCTTTGCCAGCCAGCTACGCAGGGCGGCGAATCGGTTCTATCTCAGAGATCACTGCATTCAGCTTTTACGCCACCAAGACAATTACTACCGCTGAAGGTGGAATGTTGACGACCAACGATCAGGCATATGCAACGCGAGCATCCA
>DASYGR010000096.1:0-3737 GCA_035999525.1 Terriglobales bacterium | reverse complement strand
GATGGGGCAGCCGGCAGAATTCGAATTTCGAGGAATACGGCGGGGCGACCATTGACTCAGTCGCGCGCTTGCGGCATCCTCTGACTCGTTCTGCAAGCACGATTGCATTTTTCCTGACGAGGAAATACTGAATCGGATGATTACTCGCCGTAGCATGTCGCGCACGTTGATCACGTTGGGTTGCATTCTGCTGTTTGTGTCTGCGGCCATGCATTGCCTCGCGTACTTAACGTTTTCCGGCCCGGCCGTGCATGCGTCGAATCTGCCGATTGCGGTGCAATCTGTTTTCGAGATTGCCTTTCTGTCGATGGCGTGGAGCTGGATCGTCCTTGCACTCATTGTGCTGGTCGTCACGTTCAAGGAAGCACGCTTGGGCAAGCCTGTCGCGCTGATCTGCGGCTTCGCTGTGTTGATTCAGGCTGTATTCACTGTTCCCATGGTGGGACTCTTCATTGGAAACGAAATGATCGGCGCCGCGTCCTTGCTAATCATTATCGGCGGCTTTTTGTTCCCGCAGTTTGCCTAGTGCTGATGCTTCGACTTCGTTACGTTTCGAAAGTGGGTGGCGAAAATCGGGAGTAGCCCACATTTGCTCCCGGCGAAAATCACCACCCTTCGCAAAAGGAGCTCACTACGCAGAATTCGCTCAGTGCAGGCAGGATGGGGCACCCGGCACTAAGAGGGGTTTTTCGGCGGCGGAGGGGAGGGGAATTCGGTGGTGTGGTCGTTAATGATTTTCCAGCCTGCGGGGAATTTGCGGAAAATCAATGTGAACACGCCTTCGGGGTGGTCTTTTTGCCCGTCCTTTTCCCTGTCGAGACGAAAGTGACCCACCACGAAGCCGGCGTCCGGGCAAAGTGCGCGAATTTCGACTCCGGAAAAAGTCAGATGACCCATGGCGGCGCGATCCGGATAGGAATGCTGATAGCGTTTCAGCACATCCTGCCAGCCCTGGAAAATCCCCGCTGCATTGACGAATTCGAGGTCGTCTGACTTCCAATAGCCGTCCATGAAGGCGGGAATATCCCCGCGATTCCAGGCCGCCACCTGCTGCGCCAGGACGTTCTTGATCGCCTGGGCATTGTTTTGCAGATGGGGCGATGAATTCGTTTGCGGGGAAGACTGCGCCGAAGCGAGGGTTCCAAGGATCACAAAAAAGAACATGATGAATAGGCCGAAAAGGCCCTCCAGGCGTGGTGTTCTCATAACTAAGGTGCGCAGGCGCACGGTGTACTCCTTAAAAATCAGAAAACCAAAATCAAGAAACGAAAGTCAAAAACCCCACCCTTCGCGTCCATTGTTCAAGACGGGCGTTCAGGATGGGGCACCCGGCGCCCTGAAAGCGCTAGGACGCGAGAGGCGCGAAGGATTACCTATTTCCGCAGAAACGTCAACAGCCGCAGAATCTCGAAAAGCGAGACTCTGCGCTACCGGGACCAGCCAGCGGGGGCGGAGGGCTATATGGCTGGCAACTCTGGTTCTACCAAAATGGTACTTCTGTTCCATTGGTCAGAACCGCCCTCCAAGGCAGAATACCCGTGGAAGAAAACCAAATGTTCGCATCTCTCATCTTCGTGCTCTCAGGCGCCATGCTGGCCCAGTTCGCAGTATTCTTCTGGCGCGCCAACATGCTGGCGGTGGCCGCGCTGCCGATTTCCGAGCGTCTGCGCTCCGCGGAATTGAGCTTCGCTAACGCGTTGAATCAAAACGGGTTCTCGACCATCACCGCCATGAGCAAAATCTGCCCCAGCATGGGCTCTCCGTCCAGCCTCAAGCTCGGGCGTGTAAGCTCCTATTACCAGGCTATGCGCTCCGTGGCCTATCTGTGCAAGGCCGTCCTGCCGCAAGCCAGCGCGTGGGCGCGTCAGGAAATGGCATCTTGCACGCAATACGTCGCCGTTTCGATGGACCTGCGCCTTCAGTCGAATCAGGAGTTCGTTGCTGAACTCCGCTCCTTTTAACGCAAATTCCCGGTAGTGCTGAGTTTCCGAAATACGGGTTGCATGAGCTAAGTGCAAAGCAGATTCCTCGTCGCATGGCTCCTCGGAATGACAACGGTTAGGGCTAAACCTACACATGCCCCATGTCAGGCAGCGAAAGGCGCTGCCGGGATCCTTCGTTCCTCAGGACGAGCATGAGCTACAAAGGCAACGCGCGTCGTCGTGGCTCCTCGGAATGACAACGGTTAGGGTTAAACCTACACATGCCTCATGTCAGGCAGCGAAAGGCGCCGCCGGGACATGAGCTACAGGGGCAACGCGTACCCACGTACCATCGCGACGATCAGTAGGCCCAGCGGAGCAGCATTCCGCCTGTCGTAAATCCGGCTCCCACCGACACGATCATTACCAGGTCGCCCTTTTTCAGGCGCTTCTCGTTGACTGCATCGCGCAGCCCCAGCGGAATCGTCGCGGCGGTTGTGTTGCCGTAGCGGTCGATATTCATCATCACTTTGGAATCTTCAATCCCGAGCCGCTCCTGTGTCGCGCGAATAATGCGCAGATTCGCCTGGTGCGGCACCAACAGGGTTAGGTCGCTATTCGTGAATCCGTTGCGCTCCAGCAGCGTTGAAGAGACTTCGCACATCCGCCGCACCGCGTACTTGAATACCTGCTGGCCTTCCTGATGGACATAGTGCATGCGTTTATCGATTGTCTCGTGAGAAGACGGGTGAAGCGACCCGCCTGCTGGCATATACAAACTGCACCCGCCTGAGCCGTCCACGTCATTCATAAAGTCGATGATGCCTTCCGATTCCGATTGCGCCGGCTCAAGCAGCACGGCCCCCGCGCCGTCGCCGAAGAGCACGCATGTCGCGCGGTCCCTGAAATCCAGGATGGAAGTCATCACGTCAGAGCCGATCACCAGCACCTTCCGGTGCGTTCCGGCGCCAACGAACTGCGCACCCACGGTGAGCGCGTAAACAAATCCGGAGCACGCCGCCGACAAATCAAATCCCCACGCGTTTTTGGCGCCGAGGCGGTCCTGCACCAGGCACGCCGTGGCCGGGAATAGCATGTCCGGCGTAACCGTCGCCACAATAATCATCTCGATTTCTTCGGGATTGACGTTCTTGGTTTTCAGCAGTTCTGCCGCGGCTGCGGTCGCCATGTGTGACGCGGCCATGCCCGGATCGACGTAGTGACGCTCGCGAATTCCCGTGCGCGTGCGGATCCACTCATCCGACGTTTCGACGATCTTTTCGAGGTCCGCATTCGTCGCCACGCGCGGCGGCAGGAATCCCGTCACACCCGTAATTTTCGCCGCGATTCGCTTGGACACGTTTATCTCCTCGTCTGGAACAGTCCGCGATTGTACGCAATCGCCGCAATCGATGACAAGGAAAACAGGCAGGCGAACAGGGATAGAACAGCGCGAGACAAACGCGGCTGCACGTCAACTGCGATGGAGAAGAAAAGGGGTCTTACGTAGACAAGTGGCCGTTGGGACGAGCGCCTTCGGAGTCGGCCGACAAAAGATCCCGGACCGCCTGGATTAATGGCAGGCCGCTCGCTGTTTTCGGCAATACGCGCGACACTCCCGCTTCCTTTGCCGCGAGAGTCATTTCCGGGGAATCATAAAGTGTGAAGAGGAGAATCGGCACGGAAGGTAAGGCGCGGGTGATTTCTCGCGCAGCATCCAACCCATCCAGAAGAGGCATGGCGAAATCGAGGATCACGGCGTCGGGCTTGGATTCTTGCGCTTTCAGAATGGCTTCTGAGCCGTTGGTCGCCTCA
>DASYGR010000066.1:0-3059 GCA_035999525.1 Terriglobales bacterium | reverse complement strand
CGAGTCAAATTAATCGGGGAGGTACTGATGCTGATCAAGGCGAAGCAAGCTTTCCTCTTAGTGTGCACCTGGGTCGTCCTTTATTCCATTCTGGGACTCGCACAACAGACCTCAAACCCCTCCGGAACGAATCCGCAGGCCTCTTCCGCCGAGCGCGATGGTCAACACGATTTTGATCCTCTGATTGGTTCATGGAAATTTCACTTAAAACGCCGCATGCATCCGTTAACCGGATCGAACACCTGGGTCGAATACGACGGAACCGGCGTCTGCTACAAGGTCTGGGATGGCCGCGCCGACCTCGATACAATCGAGCTCAATGGTCCCGCTGGTCACATCGAAGGTCTGACAGTCCGCACATACAATCCCCAGTCTCACCAGTGGAGCTTGTATTGGGCCAACAGCAAGGACGGCAAAGTAGTCGTTCCCCAAATCGGCGAGTTCAAAAATGGCCGCGGCGAGTTCTACGCCCAGGACGATCTCAACGGGAAAATCATTTTCGTTCGATTTCTCTGGACCAACCTGAACACGAGTACGCCTCACTTCGAGCAGTCCTTCTCTAACGATGGAGGCAAGACCTGGGAAGTCAACTGGATCAGCGATCAGACGCGAGTTCCAGATGCATCAGACAAAGCCAACTGAAGTTGATTCCTCTGTCATTACCTTGGTGATCTAGGTCCCCATTACTTGGCGGGCTAAAGTCGGGGAATGACACTTTCTTCTCTAGTGGTTTCACGGGATTGGCCGGAAATCAGTGTTCTGGAATGTATCCTGAGCGCGTTGCACATCGCGGTTGAAGTCGAAGCCCAGCCTTCACGCGCCAAAGAGAAATTAGCAAAATCAAAAATTGATGCGCTGATCGTGGATTGCGATTTGGATGGATCGTCCAATTTTCTGCACAGCCTGCAAGATGGCCTGCTTCTGCAAACAGTTCCTCTGGTTATCTTCAGTGGTTTCCGGAACAAAGAAAAAGCTAACGCATCTCTCGCCACCTTCTTCTTCCAGAAGCCCATCTCAGTCGAGCAGGCCGTCCGCACCCTGTCCGCCGCGCGAAGCATGATCGTGGACGGAAGGCTCCGGTATCATCGTCATCCGTTAAATACGCCGGTGTTATTGAGCTGTGGGTCAAAAAAAGAGATCGATGCCGAATTGATGAACGTTAGTCAAGGGGGCTTGCGGATCCGCTTGGGAAAACCGTTGCCCGCCGATGGCCCTTTGCAGGTCAGCTTCGCTCTACCGGGAACTAAACGTCGCGTGAAGATGCGCGCTGAAGTCGCCTGGCAAAATCATCAGGGAGACGCCGGAATTCGCTTCCTTTCTAAAGCAGCCCCAACCAAACGCGACCTGCAAATCTGGCTGGAGCAGCGCTACCTGACAAATTAATTGCTCTATGGAGCGTCTGGCGGGTGCCCCATCCTTTTCGTGTTCTTTGCGAAAGGGTGGGTAGGTAGAGCAGAATATTAGGCCTCTTCGCTCTCTTTTAGTCTCGCAATCACACTCAAGTCTTCCAGCGTCGTTACATCGCCCTTCACGTCCCCATTTGTCGCAAGCTCTCTCAGCAGGCGCCGCATGATCTTCCCGCTTCGAGTCTTGGGTAACGAATCCGTAAACCGAATGTCATCTGGACGCGCCAGTGCTCCAATTTCTTTCGTGACCCATCGCCGCAGTTCTTCCTTCAATTCAGGCGATGGCTTCGTGCCATGCTCCAACGAAACAAATGCCGAGATTGCTTGTCCCTTCAATTCATCGGGACGCCCGACAACGGCCGCTTCCGCAACCGCTTCATGTGCGACGAGCGCCGATTCTACTTCCATGGTGCTCAGCCGATGTCCTGAAACGTTGATCACATCATCCACGCGCCCCATCACCCAGAAATATCCGTCTTTATCTTTACGCGCTCCGTCTCCCGTGAAATACATCCCCGGAATTTGTGACCAGTACTGCTGGACGTAGCGATCCGGATCTCCGTAAATCGTTCGCAACATTCCGGGCCACGGCTGTTTGATTACCAGGAATCCGCCCGATCCATCCGGCACCGGATTCCCTTGCATGTTCACAATCTCGGCCACCACTCCGGGAAACGGCCGCGTCGCCGAACCCGGCTTAGCCGCAATCGCGCCTGGAATCGGCGCAATCATAATGTGCCCCGTCTCCGTCTGCCACCACGTATCCGTGATGGGGCAGAGGTTGTGGCCGATTACTTCGCGATACCACATCCAGGCTTCGGGATTAATTGGTTCGCCGACTGTGCCCAGCAATCGCAGGCTGTCGAGCTTGTGGCGCTTCGGCCATTCGTCTCCCCATTTCACAAAAGTCCGGATCGCGGTGGGCGCGGTATAAAACACGCTGACTTGATGACGATCAATGATGCTCCAAAAACGATCCTGCTCGGGAAAGTTAGGAGCGCCTTCGTACATCAACGTGGTTGCGCCATTTTGCAGCGGCCCATAAACGATGTAGCTGTGACCGGTAACCCATCCAATATCCGCGGTACACCAGTATGTGTCCTCTTCTTTTAAATCGAACACCCACTTTGTGGTTATGTACGTTCCGACCGAATATCCGCCAGTTGTATGCACAACCCCTTTGGGTTTGCCCGTGGTTCCGGACGTATAAAGAATGTAGAGAGGATGCTCGGAGTCGAGCGGCTCGGCTGGACATTCGTCGGAAGCCTTGGCCATCAAGTCATGCCACCAGTGATCCCGTCCGGATTGCATGTTGATCGCGGTTCCGGTGCGTTGATAGACGACGACACTTTTTACCGAAGGGCACGACCTCAATGCTTCTTCCACGGCGGGAAATAATTTAACTTCGGAGCCGCGGCGATACGAACCGTCTTGCGTAATCACGGCCACGGCTTGCGAATCGGTGATGCGATCCACGAGCGCGTGAGACGAAAATCCGCCAAAGACAACCGTGTGCGGCGCGCCAATTCGCGCACATGCCAGCATCGCGATTGGAAGCTCAGGAGTCATGCCCATGTAAATCGCAACACGGTCGCCCTTTTTTACTCCAAGCTTCTTCAGAACATTGGCGAATTTCTGTACTTCGCGATGCAG
>DASYGR010000288.1:0-10151 GCA_035999525.1 Terriglobales bacterium | reverse complement strand
GAAGGAAATCAAGGAGAAGGATCTGGCTGCGCTGAACGAACAGATTCGACGCGCTAATATCCCTGCGATCGCGGCGACGCCGCCAGATTCGTCGAAGTGAGGTCTAATCGAATCCGTGAGGCTTGTGCAGGATTACAGAGCCTCAGGACGATGGTGGCGCGTCCGCGGGCGGCTCAGTTGAGTTGAATAAGACGGTCCGCTGGACGCAGTGACGGGAGGTGCAGCTTGCGCGCCGCTTTGCGGACGGGGAGTCATCGGCAGGGAATAGGTGTTACTCGCCGGCGTCCTCAGATAGAGTTTGTGCAGCTCGGCTGGTGTCATTGCGCCCTGACGAAGCCGCACGGCCGTGACCGAACCGTCCGGCCCGGGTCTTGTGATCCCCCAGACGGTATCTCCGGCCTTCATTGCTTTTACGTCAAGTTTTTGCCCTTTTTCCCCTAAATAAGCGGTCTGTGGGCCAATTGTCGCTACGACGGTCAACTGCGTCGGGCGCATGAGCACCACTTGGTGTTTCTGCAAGTCCACCGACGAGACGATGAAAAACTCCTCGCCCTGCGCATTTTTGGGATGCGCCTGCGCCCAGGCGGGCATGGAAACGGCAAACGCCAACAGAGCGGCAATCGCAACAGGAATAAATCTGGAAACTCTATTCATATCGAAGGGCCTCAATGGGGTCTAGGTGTGCGGCGCGACGCGCCGGGTAATAGCCAAAGAAAATTCCCACCGCCGCAGAAAACAGCACAGCGATGACAATAGAAGATGGGGAGACGAGCGTCGGCCAGTGAAGCGCCCGTGCGATAATCAGCGAACCGGCAACCCCCAGAACAATGCCAACGCTGCCGCCCATAAGGCTGAGCACGATAGCCTCGCTCAGGAATTGTCCCTGCACGTCGGATTCAGTGGCGCCCACCGCCATGCGCACGCCGATTTCGCGCGTGCGTTCGGTCACGCTCACCAGCATGATGTTCATGATGCCGATGCCACCCACGAGCAAAGAAACAGACGCTATGCTAGCCAGCAGAATCGTCATCACCTCGCCCGACTGCTCCTGCGCCTGCGCAAAATCCGTGGGACTGCGAATGATGAAGTCGTTCTCTTCGGTGGGTCGCAAATGATGGCGCTGACGGAGTAGCGCGGTGATCTGGTTTTCAGCCGGTTGTATGTCATCCATCGAATCGGCGGACAGCATCATGAAGTGGATCCAATCAATACCAGAAAGTTTTTTCTGCACCGTGCTGTAGGGCATTAAGATGGTGTCGTCCTCATCGCCGCCGAAGGGAGAACTGCCCTTGGTCGCTAGCACGCCAACGACCTGAAAAGGCAAGTTGGAGATGCGAACTGTCTTACCGACAGGATCATCACTCGGAGCAAAAAGATTTTTTACGACGGTCTGCCCCAAGACGCACACGTTCGATGCCACGTCCACGTCGCGCTGATTAAATACGCTGCCCGCCGCCAGGGCCCAGTGACGAATCTTCAGATAATCGGCCGAGACGCCGCTCGCGTGCGTGTACCAGTTGTTGCCCCCATAAACGATCTGCGCTCCGTAGCCGACACTGGGAGACACCCACTTGATGAAAGGAACCTCCGCGAGGATGGCGGTGCCATCCGCCACAGTGAGAGTTTTAGTAGCTTGGCTGCCCATATGAACGCCGCCCTTATTAATGCTGCCAGCGGAAATGTAAATAATATTGTCGCCCAGGCTCTTGATTTGGTCTTGCACCTGGTTGGACGCGCCCTGGCCTATCGCTACGGTGCAGATTACGGCGCCCACGCCAATGATGATGCCGAGCATCGTAAGCACTGTGCGCATCTTGTTGCGCGCCAGCGCTCGCATCGATACTCGAAGGATTTCGCGAACGTCCAAGTATTTACCTTCCCCGGCCGGGGCCGCCAAACGGAGACCGCGTTCCGCTGGGTGCGCCCGAGCTTTGTTCGCCAGTGATCACCTGATCGCCTTGCTGCAGATTGCCCCCAAGAACGGCGGTACTCGTGTAATCAGTCAGACCCGTCTGGATTGCCACGGGGACGGGCTGCTTATTCGCATCGAGCTTCCATACCAACTGCCAACCTCCCACGTGAGACACGGTCGCTTGCCGCGGGATGTTGTACTGCTTATAGAGATCTTGCAGTTGCTTCGGCGGTAGCTGCGGCGTGAACGTCAATGCAATATTGGGTACGAGCAGAACGTTGCTCGCATGGCCCGTCGGAATCGTGATGTATGCCGTTTCGCCGGGCAAGAGCTTGCCCTCGGGATTCTCGAAGTCGATGATCGTGTTATAGGTCACTACGTTTTGAACGGTGAAAGCGTTCAAGCGCACCGCGCTGACGCGTCCGTGAAATGAATCCGTGGGATATGCGTCAACTTGGAAGGTGGCGGCCTGTCCCACGTGAATCTGGCCCGTGTCGGATTCGTCCGTAGCCGCGTAAACTTGCATGCGCGTCAGATCCTGCGCGATCGTGAAAACGTTGGGAGCTTGCAAGGAAGCCGCAACCGATTGCCCCACGGTAACGTTTCTGGCGACGACCGTGCCATCCACCGGCGAAACGATCGTCGTATATAGCAAATTGGTTTCGGCCATTTTCAGGTTGCCCTGCGCGGACTCGACCTGTGCCCTGGCTTGCGCGAGCTGGGCTTTTGTCTGATTGACCTGGGCCTCCGCCTGCGTCACGGACGCGTTCGCTGCGACGAAATTTGATTGCGTCTGGTCATTCTGGTCGTGCGAAATAACGCCCTGTTGCGTAAGGTCCGCAATGCGTTTTGCGTTCACTTGCGCGTATTCTGCGTTCGCTTTGAGCTTGGCCACATTGGCTTGGTCGGCAATGATGCTGGCTTCGATGTTTTGAACGTTGGCCACGGCATTGGCAAGGTTGCCGCGTGCTGTGGTCACCTGCGCGTCATAGATCGTAGGGTCGAGTTGCGCCAAAACATCGCCGGCGTGAACCTCGGTATTGAAGTCCGCGAAAATATATTGAACGGTTCCTGAGACGAACGAGCCCACCGGGACAGTGGTCAGCGGGTTGATCGTGCCCGTGGCTTGCACGACTGCCGTTATGCTCCCGCGTCTCACCGGCATGTTAATGTATCGAACGGCCGGCGTCCGCGTTTTCACCATGTATACAGCTACGAGTGCCGCGATAAAGACGATTCCAATGAGCCACGAAAGCCCTTTGTGCTTTTGGTAGGATTCTCGGACGGACATGTTTGGGTTCTTGACCTCGATTTTTTAGCGTCGTCGGGCGGGTTCTTCCATCTTTGCTCGCACCGCACCACTATAAGTGACGCGCCAGAAGCGCTGTGGGTTTCATTGCGGACCGCTTCAACTTCTTTGCGGGCGGGTCTCCATGTTACATTGGGCGCCCGGACTTGACCACAGGAGGAAGAAGCATTGGCTTATCGGGACTTGAGAGCTTTTCTTGCGCGGCTGGAACGCGAAGGCGAGTTGAAGCGCATCACTGCGGAAGTGGATCCGGTGCTCGAAATCACGGAAATTACGAACCGCGTGACGAAAGCCGGCGGTCCGGCATTGCTCTTCGAGCGTCCTAAGGGCTCGAGTGTGCCCGTTGTCATCAACCTTCTGGGAAGCGAACGGCGCGTGAATCTCGCACTCGAAGTGGATGATATTGATCAGGTCGCGAACCGCGTCCGTTCATTCCTCGACATGCAAACGCCGCAAGGTTTCCTCGACAAAGTAAAAATGCTGCCGAAGTTAGCTGAGTTGGGTTCCTTCTTTCCAAAGACGGTCAAGTCTGGCGCGTGTAAGGAAGTAATCCGCAAAGAGGATTTTTCGCTTTCGTCTTTTCCGATTCTCAAATGCTGGCCGCAAGACGGCGGACGTTATATCACTTGGCCGATGGTCATCACGAAAAATCCGGAGACAGGCAAGCGGAACGTGGGCTGTTACCGCATGCAGGTGTTCGACGAGCGCACCACCGGAATGCATTGGCAGACCCAAAAGCATGGTGCGGAACATTTCCGCAGTGCGCGCAGCCGCCACGGAACAGGAAGACTGGAAGTCGCGGTGGCCATCGGCTCTGATCCAGCAACCGCTCTCGCGGGAATTTTACCTGTGCCGCCGGACCTGGACGAATTTATGTTCTCCGGCTTCCTGCGGCGCGACGCAGTCGAGCTGGTTCCGTGCGAAACGGTCGACTTGGAAGTGCCCGCAAATGCCGAAATTGTCTTGGAAGGCTATGTGGATCTCTCCGAGATGCGTACCGAGGGTCCGTTCGGCGATCATACGGGTTTCTATTCCCTCGAGGGCGAATACCCTGTGTTTCATGTGACTTGCATCACGCATAGGAAGGATCCCCTCTATTTGACCACCATCGTTGGCCCTCCTCCGCAGGAGGATTTTTTCATGGGCCACGCCATCGAACGCATTTTTCTGCCGGTGATGAAGATGCAGTACCCGGAGATCGTAGATGTCGCGATGCCTGCGGAGGGTATCTTCCAGAATTTAATGATCGTCGCGATACGAAAATCATACCCCGGCCATGCGCGAAAAATCATGAACGCAATCTGGTCGCTCGGACAGGCCATGTTCACCAAGGTAATCGTTGTCGTGGACCACGATGTTGATATTCAGAATCCTCGAGAAGTGGTGTGGAAAACGCTATGCGCCATCGATCCCCAACGCGATATTGAATTCGTCCTCGGTCCCGTCGATACGCTGGAACACGCTTCCCGCCTGCAGGATTTCGGCTCGAAGATGGGCATTGATGCCACTCGCAAATGGCAGTCAGAAGGATTCGCGCGTCCCTGGCCGGATGAAATTCGCATGGATGCCGCGACTAAATCGCGAGTAGACGCATTGTGGCAATCTCTCGGACTTGACGTTTCGCGTCTGCGGTAGTAACAAATCCTGTCCAGTCGAACAGGGTTCACCTTTCGCACGCTCTACCGGAATGATGGTGGACTTCCCGCTCGTCCTACTTTTTAATCTCAAAGTGCTCACGATTACCAACTGCACACCAGACGAACGCGGTTGCTTGACACTTGAATCACTGGGATGACATAAGGGTACAGCAGTACTGTTACGCAGCTTTTTCGATGAACCGCCAAATTTCGACCGGGTGATCGAAAACTGGTGGAACGGCTTTCAAAGACAACTGATTTTTCGTGGCCGCGGGCATGCCGGCCGATTTTGTGCGTGACGCAATCAGCGAACGAGGGGCGACACGATGTTCGGGATGGGGAAATCGAAATCTCTGATCGGTCTGGATATCGGGTCGAGCTCCGTCAAGGCGGTCGAACTCAAGAAGACCAAACAGGGCTACGAGCTTGTCAGTTTCGGTATTGAGCCGCTGGCCCAGGATACGGTCGTTGACGGCGCTATCATGGATGCACCGGCTGTCGCCGAGCGCATCAGCTCAATTTTCGATTCCCAGAAAATCAAAATCAAGGACGTGGCCACGTCAGTTTCGGGGCATTCGGTAATCGTCAAGCGCGTTCCCATGCCCGTGATGGGCGAGGACGAGCTCTACGACAGGATCCAGGCAGAAGCCAGCCAGCACATTCCCTTCGACATCGCGGACGTCAACCTCAGCCACCAGCTTTTGGAAACCACGGACAGCCAGATGGATGTCCTGTTGGTCGCTGTGAAGAAGGACAAAATCCTGAACCATACCAACGTACTGGCTCAGGCCGGTAAGACTCCCGTGATTGTGGACATTGACGCATTCGCGTTGGAAAACTGCTTCGAAGTCAATTACGACCCTGATCCTGCGCAAGTAGTGGCTCTGCTTAATATCGGCGCCAGCGTCATGAACATCAACATCATCCGCGGTTGGACACCATTGTTCACCCGCGACGTTTCAGTGGGCGGCAACCAGTACACGGACGCGCTGCAGAAAGAGCTCGACCTTAACTACGAAGATGCGGAGCGCCTGAAAATGGGTGGAACGCTGCCAGGTGTTACAGATGAGCAGCGCTCTGCGATTTTGCGCTCCGTCTCAGACATCCTGATACTCGAAATTCAGAAGACCTTCGACTTCTTCCGCGCCACGGCCAGCGGCGAGAACATTCGCCGCATTGTTGTCGCCGGAGGAACGGCACGCGTTCCCGGATTGCTCGACTTGCTCCGAGAGGAGTTTGGAATGCCCGTGGAAGAGCTGTACCCGTTCCGGAAGATTGTTGTAAATCCCGGGCGGCACGACGAAGAGAAAATTCGCGAAATGGCGCCGCGACTTGCGATTGCCGTTGGGCTGGCGCTAAGGAGCTTTGATACGCCATGATTCGGATCAACCTCCTCGGCCAAGAACGGCCGAAAACAGCCGGACCGTCGATTCCTCTTGAGTCGTCTTTGCGCTTGGTGTTGCTCGCGGCGTCGGTGATCTTGGCCTTGATCGTGCTTTTCGTGATGTACAACCAGAAATCGAACGAACTCGCGGCCATTAACACCCACATTGCCAGCCTGCAGGCGGAGCGTACTCGGCTCCAACAGACCAAGGCAGAGGTTCAGCAGTTCGAGCAGCAAAAGGCGGTTCTCCAGCAGCGCATTAACGTGATCGAGACTTTGCAGGCCAACCGTTCCGGAGGGCAGCAATTGTTGCAGATGGTTGCCAATACCGTGGGACGGTCGGAATCGTTGTGGCTTACATCGCTCGAACGCAAGGGCGACACGCTGAACATTACTGGGGAAGCCGCGTCAATAGACGCCATCGCGAACTTCATTACCCAGATGAAGCGTTCGGGATATTTCGACAAGATCGAAATTCAGTCTGCCATCGAGAACGATATCGTAAAAGGCGCGCAGACATATGGTTTCACGATGTCAGCACAAGTCGGCCAGTCCAAGCCAGCGGGTGGAATGACGCCCACCGCGCCGGTCCGGCCGGGAAAGAGCTAGGGAGGAGAAATGGCAACCTCGTTTCGTGAAATGTCATGGCCCGTTCAGGCACTGGCGTTTCTATTCCTAGCCGTTGTCTTGGTTCTCGCGGGACTCTACGTTCCGGGGTCTCCAGTGCAAAGAGAACGTGTTGCTGTCGATGATGCCAATGCGCAATTGAAACCGCTGGAAAGCGAAGTCCAGACCTTGCGGGTATACCAGCAGCGACGCGCGGAACTTCAGGGCGAAATGGAAGCGCTGCAGAAGCAACTCGCTACTCTGCAGGCAATTGTTCCGGAAAATAAGGAAGTCGACCAATTTATGACGATGTTAGAGGGAGCCGCGTCCGGCTCGGGTGTGATCATTCGCAAGCTCGAAACGCAGCCGGTGGTTGCGAAGGAATACCACTACGAGATGCCGTTCAAGATTACCGCTGACGGCCCGTATTACTCGGTGCTGGACTTTTTCGCGCGCCTGTCGCGGCTGTCTCGCATCATCAATGTCGGCGACGTGAAGCTGAATGAGATAAAGCCCGGCGCGAACTCAAGCCAATTTCGCATGACCCCGGGATCTACAGTCACCGGCGAGTTCACGATAATCACATTTTTCTCGAAGCCGACGGACGAAGTCGCAGCGAGCACCAAGCCTGCAAGTCCGGGCGGAAAGCCGTAACGCGATGGGGCGGAGAAACATGGAGCGCTTAAAAATATTCGCCAGAGCGGTTGCCCTTTTGGGATTACTGGCATGGTGCGTGTCCTTTTCCTGGGCTGGCCAGGGTCAGGGGCAGAAACCACCCACAAAGACGCCGTCCGCGAAGCCCGCGGTCAGCCACGAACGCGATCCTTTTGCTCCGCTGATCCAGACAGGTGAAACCGGAGGCCGTTTGAATTTACCGCCGGGAATCGCTGGCTTGCAGGTCTCCACCTTGCAGTTGGAAGGCATGGTGAAGACGCCAGAGGGCATGGTGGCAGTAGTTGCGAATCCACAAGATCGTGTTTATTTCCTTCACGACGGCGATCACCTGTATGACGGAATCGTGGAGAAAATTGGTTTGGACGACATCGTATTTCGCCAGGAAAGCAAAGACGCATTCGGCAGGGCAGTGGAACGCGAAGTGAGCAAACGACTCTACCCGATAGCAGGAGACGAGCAATGAGCAAGATTTGGCGGCCGTTAGGGCTTGCCTGCCTCACGGCAGCGAGCCTGCTAATCCCGACTGGCGCACTCCGCGCGGATTCCGGAGCGTCGGTCAAGGTCACCTCTGCGGTTGGGCAGGGAGTAGTACGTCTGGAGGCGAAGGCCAGTGGGCCGTTCGCCTATGAAGTCCACCATCCCAGCACGAACCTCTATTACATCGACCTTACCGGAGTTACTGCGACGACCACAGATGCCGCCCAGGTCCTCCGTACAGACATCGTGCGCAGCTACCGCTTGGAACAATATGAAGCCGGTCCCGAGACAATTTCCCGGCTCGAAATCCTCGTCGGCGAAGGTGCTACGCCAAAGGTTACCCGCCTAGGGCGCGATGAACTGGAGATCGTGGTCTCGAAAAAAGGTGTTTTCTCGGCGCAGACCCGAGATTCAAATGCACCCCGCATGGTGGACACAGCATTGGATGCTTCCGCGCCCGTTAGCAGTTCCAGCGCTTCCGCGGCAATTCGCCAAATTTCGATCGCCAAGGACGGTGATGTTCCAGAAGTGCTTGTGCTTGGCACGGGCTCTTTCAACTATCACGAGCTACGCCTAAGCAAGCCCGATCGTCTGGTGCTTGACTTCAACAGCACGCACATGTCCGCAGCGAAGAAAATCTCCAGCAACTTCGCACCAATTCGCGAAGTCCGCGCCGGTCAATTTTCTCCCCAAGTTGCGCGCGTGGTTATCGATCTGTCTGCGGCTTCGCCTTACCAGATAAAGCATGTGGACGGCGGAATCGCAGTCGAGTTTGCCGCTGCTTCAGCCTCGAACTCGGCTCCTTCATCGGGTGCGCCGCAATCAGCGCCAGCTCTCACGGATGCTGCTGAGACGGGTTCAAGTTCTGCCCAGCCCGCCCAGCCCTCTGATAACACGCAGACAGAAAACCAAAGCGCCGCGCAAGTGTCTCCAAAGACAACCGCTCCGATGAGCGCTTCGCCATCGCAGGATGCTGCAAAACCTGCTGGTTTTGACGCTCCTCTGGCGCAGGCGCCGCAGCAAACAACTGTGCCAGCGACGAAGCCCTCGGCAACTCCCGCGGTAGCGCAGCCTCCGGCAGCGACGCCAGCTCCAGTGCCCGCGCCGCAGAGCGCAGTCCCGGATCCATCTACGGCGCAGGATATTCCACCCCAGGCATCGACCGCGGGTGCTTCTGCTCCGGCCAATCCTGCCTCAGTTATCTCGCAGGACGCTCAAACCCCGGGCGGGAACAAATATACCGGCGCGCCGATTTCCGTAAACTTGAAGAACGTCGATTTGCAGGATTTCTTCCGTTTAATTCATGAAATTAGCGGGCTGAACGTAGTAGTTGATCCAGGCGTCAAGGGGACCCTCACATTGGTTCTCGATAATGTACCGTGGGACCAGGCTCTCGATATCGTGCTGAAGAACAACGATCTCGATAAGCAGCTGGATGGCAACGTGCTTCGCATCGCCTCCAAATCAACGGTGAAGAGGGAAGCAGACGAGGCCAAGGATCTGGCTAAGTCCCAAATCGAAGCCGCGGACTTGGTCACCACCACTCGCGTACTCAGCTATGCGAAGGCTTCGGAGATTTCGGACACCATCAAGAAGTTCCTTTCGCCGCGCGGCGATGTGTTTGCCGATCCTAGAACGAACACTCTGATTATCAGCGACGTCCCGACAGTCATCCCCGTCGTGGACAACCTGATTCGAGAACTCGACAAACGTTCGCAGCAAGTCGAAATCGAAGCGAGGGTCGTTGCCGCCAACCGCACCTTTGCGCGCGAACTTGGCTCGCAGTTCGCCTTCAGCGGCTCGGCCACAGGCGGTCGCAACCTGTTCGGAGGTGTGGGCGCTGTCGGAACCAGCCCAATCACCCGCTTTGTTCCACCGCTGCCAGTTCCTCCAGTCATCAGCGGAACCACCCCGCCAGCGGGCGGCACCAGCTCAACTGGTGTGTCAATGCCCCTGGTGACAAACCTGGCCACAGCCGTACCGACCAGCGGCGTGTCGTACGCCTTCTCCTCGGCGAATTTCGCCCTGGACTACATCATCTCGGCAGCGGAATCGAAGGGCGTTGGCAAGTTGCTTTCAAAGCCCACCGAGATCACTCAGAATAACGAGCAGGTCACCATTAAACAGGGAACCAAGATTCCCATTCAGACC
>DASYGR010000286.1:0-25878 GCA_035999525.1 Terriglobales bacterium | reverse complement strand
CGATCTGTATGGTGACAAGTTCCTGGACCAATTCGCCGGCACCTATGAGATATCGAATCCATCCTGGCAAGTCCCGATGGGCGAGTGGGGAATTCGGACTGTCCTTCTACCTCCCGACGCTCCATTAGCCTCCGCTCTGCGATTGACCCCAAGCTGGAAAGAAGTCTATGCGGATTCGCAGGCAGTTATTTTTTCTAAGACCAATCATCAAGCTAATGAGTAACATAGCGCCCTTCCTTAACAGCCCACTTAGCCGCCCAAATGTGACGAAAGACTGCGTTTCATGCCGAATCCTCGCAAGAAAATATCGCCTATATATAGGTATGTCGGGTATTATGGGACAACATTCTGAGATGTACGCCACATTTCCCGTAAGTTACTGATTAAGAACTGAAGATTTTTTGACTTCCCCGAGACAAGCACGCGCTAAATAGCAGACGGTAGTGGTAAAAATGCTGTTGTGGGCGGTTTCAACCGGAGGCGGAAATGAAGGATGTCTTGATAGGACTTTGGGCGGAAGATGACGGACAGGATATTGCGGAATATGCGGTAATGTTGGCGGTGATACTGGTGATTGTGGTGGGCACGATCAGGCTAATCGGGACCAACGCAAATACCGTGTTCTCATCGGTCGCCAGCTCGATCCAATAGGGGAAATCGCGCCACGGTTCCCTTTGCAAGCTGGGAAGGTTGTTTGATCCCATTTCATTCTGGGCCTTGCCGGTTTTGTCGCGAGATGTAAGTTCTTGCGGCCGTATCTTTGACGCGCGGTTTGTTTTTGCTGAGGAGTTTGGATGAATCGCAATCGGCTTTTGTTAATCGGATTTGTGGCTTTAATGCTGGGTGCTTTTGCCAGTTTCGTGGCGTACCGAAGCTTGCAAACGCAAACCGGCGCCAATCAGGCTCCCGGTCAGGATGTAGTCATTGCGGCCGGAGACATTCCAGTTGGTTCGCGTATTGAAGACAAGGACTTGAAAGTTGTGCGATTCCCCTCAGCCGATTTACCCCCAAATAGTTTCCACGTGAAGTCCAAGATTCTAGGACGTGGGGCTGTATTGCCCATCTCGAAAGGTGAATTCATTCTTCCTTACAAGCTTGCCGGCGAGAACGCAGGCTTTGGCATGCCGACCTTGATCCCGCGCGGCATGCGGGCCGTTTCTGTCCGGGTCAATGACATTGTGGCGGTTGCCGGCTTCGTGATTCCGGGAACACACGTTGACGTATTGCTGACGGGAAATCCATCCGGATCAGGCGACCAACAGACAACGACAGTCTTGGAAAATGTTGCCGTGATTGCGGTCGGACAAAAGTTGGAACGCAATTCCGCGGGAGAGCCACAAACGGCTCCGGTGATCACACTACTGGTTTCGCCGGATGATGCCGAGAAACTTACGCTTGCCAGTACTGAAGGGCACATTCAGCTTGCACTGAGGAACCCGCTGGATACCGGACAGGAAACCGTCCCGGCGGTGAATTCTGGAGCGCTGTACAAGAACGTTTCAACGCCCACGCAGGCCGCCGCGCCGGTGAAAGCGAAAGGCGGAGTCCCCAGACACATCGTCGTAAGGCAGGCTCCGGCAGCACCCAGCGTTTATTCGATAGAGGTCATTCGCGGGGACAAAAAAGAAACGCAAACTTTTTGAAGCGATGCGAAGATTGAGGTCATACACGATGGCTAAGCGCTCCCGCATTTGGGAGAAAAGAAATTTAAACTGCGGCAAGCTACTCATTGCCGCGGCCATGGCGTTATCGCTTTCTCTAACTGCGATCGCACAAGATCAATCCGCGCCCCAAGCGGTTCCCGGAGCCGCGCCTTCGGATCAAGCGCCGGCTCAGACCACAACGGTTGTGTCGCCGACGTCGGAGACTGAAGTAAAGGGCTCGGCGCCATTGAGGGTTTTGGTTGGCAAGTCTTTGTTGATTAACACGACGGAACGGCTCAAGAGAATCTCGGTAACTGATTCGAGTATTGCTGATCCCCAAGTTATCTCACCGACTCAGATTCTGGTGCATGGCCGTTCTGCCGGGGAAGTATCGTTGTTGATTTGGGATGAACTGGAGCGTTCGCGCAGCTTCGATCTGCGAGTGGATGTAGATGTCAGTGCGGCCACGGAGGAGGAAAAGGCGGTTTTTCCGGATGAGCAAATTACGGTCACGCCGTCGCTCTCCGCGATTGTGCTTTCCGGACACGTCTCCACCGAAGACGTGGCGAAACGTGCAGGCCAGATCGCCGAGGCTTACTCAAAGAATGTTGTCAACGTTTTGACCTTCGGCCCCGTCGGGGCTCAGGAAGTGCTACTGGAAGTAAAATTCGCGGAGGTTGACCGCACCGCCGTAGTCCAGTTAGGCGCGAATTTCTTCGCCCCCTCACTCGGCAACACAACGGGAACGGTGACAACCGGACAGTTTGGCAGTTTCGGGATTTCGACAAATTCGGCGAGTACTACCACGGCTGGTGGCACTACCACGACGGCGACAACAACAACTCCGCCTACGATTTCCGTGAACAACGCGCTCAATATGTTTCTTTTTCGGAGCGATCTTAATCTCGGAGTTGTGATACAGGCGCTTCAACAAAAAAACTTGTTGCAGATTTTGGCTGAGCCCAACCTTATCGCGGTAAATGGAAAAGAAGCGAGCTTTTTAGCGGGTGGAGAGTTTCCTTATCCCGTCGTGCAGCCCGGGGCTGGTTTTACAGCCGTGACAATTTCCTTCCGGGAATTCGGCGTGCAGCTCAAATTTACGCCTGTAATTATGCCGAACGGAAACATCCATCTGCGGGTTGCGCCATCGGTCAGCCAGTTGGATTTCACGAACGCTCTAACTATTTCCGGATTCACGATCCCCGCGCTTAGCACGCGGAAAGCGGATACGGAATTTGAGCTGAGGGATGGGCAGAGTTTTGTGATCGCCGGTTTACTGGATAATCGCCTCACTGATATCTACAGCAAGGTACCCGGCCTTGGCGATATCCCGATCCTCGGCAATTTTTTTCGCAGCAAGAACCAGCAAAAAAGCAAAACCGAATTGATGGTTCTTTGTACCGTGCATCGGATTTCGGCCAGCACTCAAGACCAGACGCTGCCCAAAGATCCCAGGAAGTTCTTGAACAAGAATGAATTTGACGGAAAGAGTTCGCCTGACAAGAAATAATGGCAGCTGAACATTTAATCAAAGGAACAGCGTCATGCCTGAACTTTCAGTAGCAGTGGTTGCCGGAGACATCGAACAGCGGTCCGTAATGCAGGTTATGGTGGACGGCACTGGTGTGGCCCGCACCCGCCAGACCTTTGCAACATATCCTGTGGCAACCACGGATCCGGTTTTGCGAAAGATTCATGCCACCAATCCCGATGTGGTCGTCGTGGACATACCGTCCGATTCTCTGCCAGCGTTACGAGCGATTGAATTGATCCATCAGGAATTGCCCGGATCGGCGATATTCGCTTTAGGAAGCATGTCTCAGCCGCAGATTATTGTGAGCGCGATGCGATCGGGCGCCCGCGAATTTATTGAGCGGCCAACTACAACTACTGATCTGTTGGAAGCTTTTGTGCGGTTAAGTGCGGCACAGAGAAAAGTTCAGAGGGAAGAGGTTCGCGGCAGGGTCTTCACGGTGGTGAACGCGAAAGGTGGAAGCGGAGCTACCACCCTAGCGGTAAATTTATCGCTCGCGCTACAGAGTGCGCATGGCAATGTAGCCCTGGTAGATCTTGCACCGCTTGGCCATGCCGCGCTGCATTTGAACCTAAAGCCCTCCTTCACGGTCGCCAACGCCATTCAGAATCTTCATCGCATGGATAGCTCTCTGCTGGAAAGTTTTACGACCCGTCATGGCAGCGGGGTGCAGCTACTTGCCGGCACTAACATTCCCATGGTCGTCGAGCCTACTACAGCGGAGTTCGCGCGGCTGTTCGACATGCTCGTCAGTCATTTCCGCTATGTGGTCGTGGACGCCTCATCGCGAATGGATCCTACGACGCGCCTTGTAAGCAATCTGTCGCAAACGGTTTTGATCACTGCTCACTCCGATGTGGCGTCGCTATGGAGCGCAGCTAAAATTCAGCAATACCTCGGGGAAACCGGTGGCAGGGAACGACTACAGCTTGTGCTGAATCGATTTCAAAAGACGCCCGGGTTCACGGAGGCGGACGCTGCGGCCGCGTCCGGCATGAAGTTGCTCTGGAAGATCCCGAACCAATATTTCGCGGCCTCAACCGCCATTGACCGCGGGATACCGTTATTGCAGCAGGGAAACTCAGAGATTGCCCGTTCCTTCATTGCTCTCGCGAGCCGGCTCACGGAGAGTGATATAGAAGTGAAGCGCGCCGCCTGGTCCATGTTCAAAATCGGTTAGGTAGTTCATGCCAAATCTCCAAACCTTCGAGAGAACCGAGTACCAGCAAGTAAAAGCGGATCTTCATCGCAAGATTCTTGATCGCCTTGATCTGGAAAAACTGGGGCGCACTCCAAGCGATGCCGCGCGAGATGAAGTATTGCTGCTGATCCGGAATACGGTAAACAGCGAGGCGGTTCCACTCAGTTTTGCCGAGCGCGAAAGACTGGCGCGCGAAATACTCGACGAAATCTTTGGCCTGGGCCCATTAGAGCCGCTTCTCAAAGACCCTACGATTTCTGACATTTTGGTAAACCGCTACAACCGTGTGTACGTCGAGCGTGCGGGAAAACTCGAGCCGACGGGCTTGAGTTTTAAGGATGATCAGCATCTTATGCAGATTATTGATCGAATCGTCTCCCGTGTAGGACGCCGCGTGGACGAATCATCACCGATGGTGGATGCGCGTCTGGCAGACGGATCGCGCGTGAACGCGATCATCCCTCCATTGGCAATTGATGGGCCGTGTCTCTCCATCCGGCGCTTCGGGAGGGAGCCGGTCACTGGACGCAATATGCTTGAAAATAAGACCTTGACTGAACCCATGCTGGAATTGCTTTCAGCCATGGTCAAGGGACGGCTCAATATCCTCATATCCGGGGGCACGGGCGCTGGGAAAACGACGTTGCTGAATGTGCTCTCAGGGTTCATTCCGAATTCTGAGCGCATTGTAACCATCGAAGATGCGGCAGAACTTCTGTTGAAGCAGGAACACGTAGTGCGATTAGAAACACGTGCTCCAAACATTGAAGGCAAGGGTGCAGTGCGGCAGAGGCAACTGGTCATCAACAGTTTACGTATGCGTCCCGATCGCATTGTTGTAGGTGAGGTTCGCGGCGAAGAAACTTTTGACATGCTACAGGCAATGAATACCGGTCATGAAGGTTCGCTGACCACCGTGCACGCGAACTCTCAACGCGATGCGCTTTCACGGCTTGAAAGCATGTTTTCCATGGCCAATTTGAATATCCCCGAGCGTGCCATGCGCCAGCAAATCGCTTCGGGCATTCATGCGGTGGTACAGATTGCGCGTATGGTGGACGGCACTCGCAAGGTAATAACGATTTCAGAGGTGCTTGGCATGGAGGGAGATGTGATCGGCATGCAGGACATTTTCGTCTTCGAACGGCGTGGGATTGACGAAAACGGCAAGGTGAAGGGGACGTTCCGGGGGACGGGGTTGAAACCCAAATTTTCCGAACGTTTGCTGACTGGCGGCTTCCATCTCCGCCCAGGATTGTTCGATTCAAGAATGGAGATTTAGTCGTCCGTTCGGTTGGATATTTATGTTGCCATTGATAGCAATCATAATTTTCGTGGCTGTCGCACTTGCGGCGTTTGCTGTGGGTTCCCTGCTGGACCAGCGCAGCGCACGAGCGCGTTTGATTCGCGAGCGCCTTGCCAACGTTGACAAAGCCTTAGAGCCCAGTACAGGCGAGGAACTCGCGTTACTGCGGGATGAAATGTTGAGCCGGATTCCGGCTTTCGACAGCCTGTTGCGCCGTTCGGTGAGGGTATCGAATCTTCAAACCATGCTGGAGCAGGGCGGGCTTGGAATTCGTGCCGGCAACATTTTGATCCTATGCATGATAAGCGGCGTTGTCGTGGGTGGCCTGGCCATGCTTTTGACATCCTCGATGGCGGGAAAGCAATCCGCGCTTTTTGTCTTCATGGGAATTGTTTTCGGGGGAATTATCCCGTATTCCTACGCCTCCTACATGCGAGGTAGGAGGTTTCGCAAATTTGAGGAACTTTTTCCGGAAGCGATTGATACTCTGACCCGGGCCGTCCGCGCGGGACACGCCTTCACCACCGCACTGGAACTGATTGCCAATGAACTCTCGGAGCCGATCGCTTCTGAGTTCCGCAAGCTATTTGAAGAGCAGAAATTCGGACTGCCAGTGCGCGATGCCCTCCTCAATCTCACCGAAAGAGTGCCCCTGGTTGACGTGAAGTTTTTCGTGACCGCGGTGATGTTACAGCGCGAAACGGGAGGCAATCTCGCGGAAATCCTGGACAATCTTTCGTACATGATTCGAGAGCGCTTCAAGATTATGCGTCAGGTGCGCGTATACACAGCGCAAGGGCGGCTCACCATGATGCTGCTTATGGGAATGCCGCCGATTATTGTGGTCGTGATGCTGGCGATGAATCCTGACTTTATCCGGCCGCTGTTTGCGGACCCAATCGGCCACACTCTCATTGTCGCGGGGCTTACATTGCAGACGATTGGATATTTCGTGATTCGCAAAATTATTCGGATTCAGGTTTAACATGGCAGCTGTATTGGCAGTTTTATTGTTTCTGACGGTAGCCCTGGTCGTGTTTTCTTTTGGCGCGGCGGCCTACGCCCCGTCCTCCGTACTGGGTTCCCGGCTGCGTTCACTCGGTGGGCAACGTACTCAGCAACAGAAACCGGCCTTCAAGGAACGTCTAGAGCAGGCGCTGGACCCTCTTAGCAAGGCGATTCCGTTATCGCCATCGGAGGTGTCGCGCGCGCGGCAATGGCTGATCCAGGCCGGATACCGCGACCGCCGTCATCTCACGATCTATGTCGGAAGCCGTGTCCTTCTTGCGTTCGTCGGATTCGTAACGGTAATTGCTTTTAGTGGTGCAAAATCCGTTCCTCTCATGATAAGCGTCGCGGCGTTTGGATTTTTTTTGCCGCGCTTTGCATTGAAGCGAATGATCACGCAACGTCAGCAGCGCATCACGTTGGGGTTACCCGATGCCTTGGACCTCACAGTGATTTGCGTTGAAGCTGGACTGGCACTTGACCAGGCTCTGCTGCGGGTCGGCGAGGACCTTCGGCATGCTCATCGGGAACTGAGCGATGAGTTCCACATGGTCAATCTGGAAATGCGCGCAGGCAAACCGAGAGCCGAAGCCTTGCGAAATCTTACCGCGCGCACTGGGGTGGATGACATTCGGGCGCTGGTAGCGACGTTGGTGCAAACCGATCGTTTCGGAACCAGTGTGGCCCAGGCCCTTAGAGTCCATTCTGATTCCTTACGAACCGAGAGACGGCAACGCGCCGAAGAGCAAGCGGCAAAGACTACGATTAAAATGGTTTTGCCACTCGTGTTATTTATTTTGCCTTCTATTATTTTTGTGACGCTTGGTCCAGCCATCATCCAACTGGTTCGCACGTTGGCGCCGGCGGCGGGCCGTTGAGAACGCCACGCATCCATAAACTCCCCCAGGAAGTTTGTGACTAAGCAATTTGAATCAGGAGTAGTGATGCAGGGCCCCACAGGATATGCCTTCAATCGCACCCGCGGCGCTTATTTAGCGACTCATCTTTCGGTCGCGGACACCCATTGGTCAAGATTGCGTGGGTTGATGGGCGCTGATTCCGCAACCTTCGGCGACGGCTGCGGATTGTGGATTTTTCCTTCCCACGGTGTCCACACCTTCGTAATGAGATTCCCCATTGATGTCGCGTATCTCGACAAAAGGAAAACTATCATTTACATAGCCCACAATTTAAGGCCCTGGCGTATGGCTCCGGTTAACATGAAAACCAGTTCCGTCCTCGAGCTTCCGGGAAACACTTTGAAGACAACCGGAACCACGATTGGAGATGAAATTGAGATTACTTTGGGAAAGGTTGAAGAACCTGAACACGCATGAATGATGAGCTGAAACTTCTGGTGGAATGGTCTTCTCCCTGGGAAGAATTCATTACCGCTATTCGTCCGGCATTAAGCCGCTCGGCTGCCCCACTTGCGGCAGAAGCTCGCAGTGGGCTGTTCCCTTATCGAGGCATGCTTGGAGCCTTGATCGTCGAAATCGTTTTGGTGGCGGCTCTGATACTTCTGCCCTCTAAACTTCGCACCATGCAGGCGTTCCAGCCAACTCCGCCGCCTCAATACGACGTAATTTATTTTTCAGGGGACGAACTTCCAAAGACTGAAGATGCCGGTGGTGCGCGATCCGGCCGCTCGGGCCGTTCAGGAGGGAGCGAAGGCCACCATGCCACCCAAGTGATCAGAGTTGCCAGAGGTCCCGCGCTGAAAGAACAGATTGTGGACGCCCCGAAGCTTAACCTTCCGAATTCGAATTCCGCGGTTGCGAACTTGCTTGCATTTAAGAGCCTTCCGGGACCTCCTCCTGACAAGGGTTTGGAATCGTCCCTCCGGCATGCGGAAATGCCGCTGACAGCAATTCCACCGCCGGCAGCAGTCCAGGAGGTCAGCCCACGCAGCGCTCCGAATATGCAAGCTCAAGCCATTGCGCCATCTCCAAGCGCATTGCGCCATGAACTGACTTCCCGTCATGTTTACGAAGCGCAAGAAAGCGCGGTGCCGCCTCCGGTTTCAGCTCCGAATGTTCCCATTCTGAATCCGCGATTAACTTTGCCGCAGTCATTAGTCGTTCCACCCTCACCATCGGAGCGGGAAATCAGAACTGCGGTAAGGCTCTCTACGGGAGATTTTCGAAACCAGACAGTTGTGCCTCCGGCACCTCAGGCGAACAATGACCTGACAGAACGCCGGGCGAGCCGCGCCTACGAATCGAGCGAGGATGTAGTACCGCCCACTGTTTCGGCCCCGAAAGAAATCGCAAACCTTCATTCACAACTGACTCTGCCGCAATCCGGCGTCGTCCCACCGGCACCGTCAGCGAGAGAAATTAGAACGAATGCAGGATTCCCCGCAGGAGACTTGAGGAAGCAGACGGTGGTACCTCCGGCGCCGCAGGCCTCAACCCTGTTTACCAACCGGCAAGCGGCCAGCGTTGGCAATGTCGCGGCGGTTGCTCCTGCCGCTCAGGTAAACAATGTGTTGTCGGGGCGGCGGCAAGCCGCGACTGTGGGCAATGCCGTGGTTGGCCCTCCCTCTCAGCTCAGCAATGTTTCGTTTGCGCATGGACAGGGCAAAAACCTGGGTGATTCCGGAGTCGTTCCTCCACCGGCTCAATTGAGCGGATCTTTATCGAGCGGGTCATTAACGAATCGCCAGGCGGCTGGATTGTCGGGGAAGGTCGCAGCCGTCCAACCACCACCGTCGGCCTCAACTGGTTCCGGTTCTAACGGTCAGGGAAGACGTGGCCCCGGCGAAAAAATCTCGGAATCGGTTGTGCCGCCTTCACCTGCGCTTGCAAGCGGGATTGTGCTATCTGCCCGTCCCGGGCCGAAGGTAGGCTCTCCAAGTGACGGCTCGGCGGGTTCGTTGGCGATGTCTCCTTCCGGAGGCACTCACCCGGGGCTGGGCGGAACCGGGGGAGGCGAAAGCATCAGTCATGGCAACGGCCCAGGAAGCAGCACCTCGGGCGAAGGGTCCGGCGCGAAAACGAACGGATCTGGACAAGGTTCCACCGAAACCGCACACAACGGGATTTCGCCGTTTCCTGGCCCTGGCGGGGCAGGAAGGGGAACGGCACCTCCGACGATGCCAGGAGTTTCAGTTTCGGGCGGGGGAAACAACACGGTCAAACTGCCTAGTTTCGGAACCGATGGCGCGCCCGTCAACGATCCCGCACATTCGCCTGCAATCACGAACCCGGGCGGACCAGGCATCACGGTGGTTGCGACTTCACATTCTGGAGGCGCTTTTAATTTTTATGGAGCTCTAAAAGGCGACAGAGTTTACACCATTTACATTGATACCGCACTGGGGACGGCAGTCATGCAGTTCGCAGATCCGAAGTCGGCGACACAGTCCTACCCTGAGGATTTGACCGCTCCTCAAGCTCTGCGCGCCGAATTGCCGTTCGATGTTACCCCTTCGCGGTTGGTGATTGCCTGCACTTTGGACCGCTCGGGATTACTGAAAACGCCGCGAGTATTGCAGGCAAATTCGTCGGAGCTCTCCGAAAAAGTCCTGGCTGCTCTCGCAAGCTGGAAATTCCGCCCCGTGTTTCGAGGAAATCAGCCGGTCGAAGTTAATGCGATTTTGGGTTTTGACATTGATACCCAGTAGAGAGACTTGAGATTTTTTTTAAGGCCCTAATCATTTCTCAGTTCGCTCAAATAACCGGGCAGTTCCGTCCTCGTAATCCGTCTTCCAATTTGGCGATAGTTCAAGGATGTTGGCAAACGGTGAGTGCGCCGGCGCGAGAACCCAGTTCACGCGCTCCCGGTCAAGGAGACTGCTCCATTCCGGAGCGGCGTGGATCACCTGCAGATACTCCTTGAGAAAGTTCTCGCCGTACAGATCATGGCGATCATCAATCACCACTCTTGACTGCGGATAAAGCCGGTAGATCAAATACCCTCCCCAATAATCAGGGCAAAAGATCGGATCATGAATTTGTCGCGACAAAATCACGTGCGTCGCTTCTACAGGAAAGCGTTTGGAGCTGAAGTGGGAATTCATCCATTGCTGGTTGGCAAGTCTTCCTCCATGCATACAAATCGCTATGCCAAGAATGAGCGCCGATGCCGCCCAGAGATGTCCTCGAAGGCTCGACTCGACTGAATTCATTCGATTTGAAAACGAACTAATACTGGCAAATACTTTCCGCGGCGGAAATACGATCTGATTCCGGGCCGCGTTGGCGATCGTCACCGTCAGAATCGGAGCAATCATTAATACTAGAAGAATCGAGGAAACCGGCAGGTTGCGCGAGGAATAGAGCCCACTATAAGCCGCGAATACCACCACCAGGATTCTGCCGGGAGTGACTTTTTCTTTGGCACAGGCCAGCGCAACCAGAGTAATCAGCAGGATCGCGGCAAAACATTGTTGGGCTCCGCCGTGGAAGTTCGGTGACAGGAATTCGTCAATGTGATCCATGAGGAAACGGTTTGTAAGATATTCATATATGTGCGAGTAGAGCCTGTAGCCATAAGGGTTGATCAAACTGGCGAGGAACGATAAGAAAATTACCGCGCCGAGGTGGTTAAGCTTGTCAAGGATCAGCCTTCGATCTTTTCCCAGAAGATCCGTCGCCAGGTGAATCAATTCTCCCGCAAAATAGAGCCCCGGAAGCAGCAAGCCGAGCAGGAAACCGCCATGCAGATTAGCCCAAGCCAGCATGAGCAAGGGATACCAGAACAGCCGATGGAAGGCTCGAGGACCTGATGCCGTGGCGTCTGAGTCCACGAGATGGAACCAAATCACGGTAAACAGCCAACTCAAAACATGGGGGCGGGCCAGGAAATGTATGCTCGCAGCTCCGATGGATAATGCCAGCAGAACCATCATGACTGGTAGTGAGGCTCCGCGCTTCAGCCCCACACGCAAGGCTACGGAAAAAGTCGCGGCTATGACTAATGCAGTGAAGAACACAACTCCATTGAGCCCGAGCCGGTGATGAACGGCCGCAATGATGACATCGTAAAGCCATTCCCAGGCGTACCAGTTGTGGCCACTCATGGTCGAAGAAAACAAATCAATGCGGGTAATGGTGCGGGATTGCAGGATTTGCTCGCCGTTGCGAATGTGCCATCCGATTCCAGCATCATTCAGCAGTTTGACACCAAACGGGCCGCAGCTAAGCGAGAAGAGAATCGCGACAAAGAACAAATCTGCGACCGATGGCACAATAAAGCGAAACCATGTGGATGGTTCTTCGCTCCGAGTCGCCAGCCCTTTTTGCTGCGGAATAGTCTTCGAATCCAAAAGGATACCGTGCCCCAATCTGGTGATGGTATCTGATCAAAGATAAACGTGCTCCTCGCCCCAGCCGGAAAAATGAAGAGTAATCCGTGCGGAAAAGTTTCCGTCCATTGGCGCACATCCCGAATCTATAAAGAGAAGGCCATAAAATGCAGGAGAACAAAATGCCGCGCGTGGTGATCGTGGGTGCGGGATTTGGTGGCCTGCAAGCCGCGCGAATACTGTCGAAACGTCCGCTTCACCTGACCCTTATTGATCGAAAGAATCACCATACATTTCAGCCGCTGTTGTACCAGGTCGCGACCGCCGGCTTATCTCCTGGGGAGATTGCCGCGCCTATTCGATGGATCGTGCGCGGGAAAAAGAATGTCGACGTCATGCTGGGTGAAGTGCAGGACTTTGATCTGACACGCCGCGTCGTGAAGTTGGATGGTTTCGAGGTGCCCTACGACTATCTGATCGTCGCAGCAGGTGCCGGGCATTCATATTTCGGGCACGATGAGTGGGAGCCCCTCGCCCCCGGATTGAAGACCATTGAAGATGCCCTCGAAATCCGCCGTCGTGTCTTGTTGGCTTTTGAACTAGCCGAACGCAGCGCGGCGCGCGGCGAAGGACAAGTGCAACTCAACTTCGTGGTCATAGGCGGCGGGCCTACGGGCGTTGAATTGGCAGGCACTCTGGCGGAAATTGCGAACGGGGCGCTGGCCACCGAGTTTCGCACGATTGACCCGAAGCGAACCCGAATCATTCTTTTGGAAGGCGGTCCGCGGATTTTGCCGGCATATGCTGCGGATCTCTCCGCAAGCGCGCAGAAACAATTGGAAAGATTGGGAGTCGAAGTGCATACGTCCACGATGGTGACAGGTGTAGAACCCGCCTGTGTATTGACTGGCACAAGCCGTTTTCCTTCGGCGGTGACTGTATGGGCGGCCGGTGTAGCGGCTTCTTCGTTGGGGAAGAAGCTCGTAGCCACGTTGGACAAAGCGGGACGCGTCTTAGTGAACAACGATTTGAGCATCCCGGGTCATCCCGAAGTTTTTGTGATTGGCGATTTGGCTTCCGTCAAGGATTCCGGCGGTCGCCCGGTTCCCGGAGTCGCGCCCGCCGCCATGCAGCAAGGAGCGTGGGCCGCGCACAACATTAAGAATGATTTGAAAGGCCGGCCCCGGCAGGAGTTCCATTATCTGAACAAAGGGAATCTTGCCACAATCGGACGCGCCGCCGCGGTTGCGGAATTCAAGAGGGTGCACATCTCCGGCTACCCGGCATGGCTGGCCTGGCTTTTCGTTCATATTTTCTTTTTGATCGGATTCAGGAACCGTTTGATCGTGATGATTCAGTGGGCATGGTCTTACTTCACATACGAACGTGGAGTCCGGCTGATCACCGGAGACGCCCCGCTTCCCGGATGGTCCGAGCTAGTCAAAGAGGAAGGATTACCGGAACATCACGACGAGATGGTAACCAGTGGAGAGCCTCGTCATTGATGCCTGGTATCTCCACGGGTGATAATGACAGCAGTTGACATCTCGAACTTTGCGGCGAATCGGCGCGGAAAGCGCAATCGCTGCTAATGCGTTGAAATTAAATTCTTCTCGGCCGATTCTTTGCGCATGTTTAGCCGTGGTCTTTTCCATAGCTTGCGCATCCGCTTCCGCCGAGGTCTTGAAGATTGTCGTTGACGACACCATTCATCCTATTACCGACGAATATATCGGTCGTGCTCTCGACGAAGCTCATCAGCATAACGATCAGGCAGTTCTCATCGAGCTAAATACTCCGGGCGGGTTGCTGGATTCTACTCGGGAAATCATTCAGAAAATTCTGGCTTCGCCTGTTCCGGTGATCATCTACGTAACTCCCAGCGGAAGCCGCGCGGCGTCGGCTGGCTTCTTCATACTGGAGAGCGCAGACGTTGCTGCGATGGCGCCCGGGACGAATACCGGCGCGGCCCATCCAGTGTCCATTGATGGCGGAAAGATGGACGATGTGATGAAGCAGAAGATCGAGAACGATGCGGCCGCGCTCATGCGGTCGGTGGTGTCAAAGCGTGGGCGAAATGTTGATGTGGCCGAGAGTACGGTGCGGCAATCTAAGTCTTTCACCGACCAGGAAGCTCTTTCGCAAAAGTTAATTGACTACGTCGCCCCCAATGAACAGGATCTTTTCAAGCAAATGGACGGTAAGCCGGTAAAGCGTTTTGACGGCCAGACAGTAGTGTTGCATTTGGCAGGCCAGCCGGTGCGATTTTTTGATATGACTTTGAAGCAGCACATTCTCGCGTATATCCTGAATCCGAATGTTGCTTTCATCCTGCTTGCGATTGGAGCGCTGGCGCTCTATGCGGAGTTCAACCATCCGGGAGCAGTAGTTCCTGGGACGGTGGGAGTCATTTTTATTCTTCTGGCAATTTTTGCGTTGAATTTGCTCCCCACGCGTTTTGCCGCCGTAGTGTTAATTTTTGCTTCATTCGCATTGTTTGCGTTGGAAGCTAAATTCGCCACGCATGGAGTGCTGGCGATAGGCGGGATAATAACGTTGACGCTCGGAGGACTGCTTCTCGTGGACGCGCCGATTCCAGAAATGCGCGTACATCTCTTGACGGCGCTGGCAGTGAGCATTCCAATCGGAATTATCACGGTTTTCCTCATGAGTATCGCTCTGAGAGCCCGAGCCAACAAAGTCGTGACCGGCGCTCAAGGATTGCTGGGAGGAATCGCGGTCGCACGCACCGCGCTGTCTCCGCTTGGAAAGGTCTTCATTCACGGGGAAATTTGGGACGCAATCTCGTCCAACCCGGTGCTTCCCGGGCAGTCCGTCATTGTTCGACAGGTGGATGGCTTACAACTGCATGTAGACCCCGCACCCTCCGGGCGAGACATTGTCAAGGCTGACGCTCGGTGACTTTCACGAATCTTGCGAGGCACCCCGCATGCCATTGAATCAACATCTGCCGGCCCGGAAGTGCGATACAATCCGCGTCAGTAGCGTTCTGCGGAGGTCGTGATGGAACTCGGTTTTGGCTTCACAACCATTGTCATCATTATCGTCATTCTTTACATCTTGAGCTCTATCAAGATACTTGCGGAATATGAGCGTGGCGTAATTTTTCGACTTGGAAGATTGCTCCCCGATGCGAAAGGGCCTGGAATCATTTTGGTCTTCGCACCAGTTGACCGCATGGTTCGCATTTCCTTGCGGCAGGAAGCGCTGGAAGTGCCACCGCAAGACATCATTACCCGCGACAATGTCACTTTAAAAGTAAATGCGGTGATCTTCCTGCGGGTGATAGATCCGCGGCGTGCTGTCGTGGAAGTTTCCAACTACGTTTACCAAACATCTCAATTTGCTCAAACCACGTTGCGCTCAGTTCTAGGCGAGCAAGAGCTCGATGAATTACTGTCGCATCGCGACAAGATTAATCTGCGCCTGCAAACCATCCTCGACCAGCACACTGCGCCATGGGGTGTGAAGGTGACCAATGTGGAAGTAAAGCAAGTTGACATGCCTGAATCCATGCTCCGAGCGATGGCTAAGCAGGCTGAAGCGGAGCGGGAAAAGCGATCCAAGATCATTCACGCTGAGGGTGAATTTTCTGCCGCGCAGCGCCTCGTTGATGCGGCTGCTTTGCTTGCGACCGAACCCGTCAGCGTGCAGTTACGATATTTGCAGACCTTGACAGAAATTGGCGTGGAGAAAAACACGACTGTAATCTTCCCTGTCCCGGTGGATTTCTTATCGGGACTGCAAAGGATTTTGTCCAAGCCGGGGGCTGATGCCACGCCCGCTTCCGTCAAGAGTTAGTCGCGTAGTTGAAAGAGGATGCAATGGTCATGACTGCGTCTCAGGATACGGAAATTACGCTGGGTACCGGCAGAATGCTGGGACTGTTTTTCGCGCTGGTGATCTTGTGCGCCGTTGTTTTTGCAATGGGATTCTCGCTGGGAAAAAACTCCGTCAAGATGCAGAATGGCGATCAGGTCACGACGCCTACAGTAGTTCAAGCTGGTAAAAGAACCTCACCAACAAGCTCCCCGAGCGAATCCAAGCAAACTCCTGACATGACGTTTTACAAATCTGTAGCGCAGAGTGATGCGAGTTCCGAGCTGTCCCCGACCATGAACAGTGCTAATCCGGCCGGCACCAAAGAGAGTTCTCCAGCCCCGGATGCTACTGAACCCACAAATGGATACTTTGTTCAGGTAGCTGCGGTGAGCAAACAAGATGACGCGGAAGCGTTGGTGGAGGCTCTAAAGAAGAAACAATATAATGCGGTCGCCGCCCAAATACCGTCAGATAAACTCTTCCATGTTCAGGTGGGGCCTTTTGCCGCCATAAAGGATGCGGAAAATATGCGGACCCAACTTCTCAGTGACGGCTACAATCCAATCCTAAAAAAGTAACTACGTTGTGAGTCCCAGGTTAGCGCACACAGGACTTACGACACCGCGCTTTTTATAGGTGTCTATCCAGCAGTAGCAGCGTGCGTTTTTTGTAAAAGCCGGCGCGCTTGCGTAATCAGATCACTGACTTCGAAAGGTTTTACTAGATAGGGGACAGTTTTTTCTTGAAGAAAAGCGCGTTCTTCCGGTTCCGCAACGCTTGAAAAGGTGAATAGTAAGTGAGATTCCAGTCCGGAACAATTCTTTGAAATCCACCTGTGTACCTGTTTCAGACTCCATCCTCCAGGCATCTTCCCATTCATTATGATGGCGTCGAAGGGGCGGCTGATCAATGCGAGTTTCACGTCTTCCCAATTCATCAAAGTCACGACTTGCGCGCCGGCTCCGCTGAGCACATCTCGTTCAAACTCGACAACCGCCTCTTCGTCGTCCACCAGCAGAATTGTTCCTTCAATTAGAACTTCGCGGCGCTGCAACGGCAATGCGAGATCGGTCGAGACAGCCTTGCCTGCTGACGGTAATCGCATTTCGATAATGGCGCCGCCCTCCGATGCATTCCGCGCAGAAATATCACCGCCATGTTCCTTAATGATGCCGTAACAGATGCTCAAACCAAGACCAGTTCCCTTCCCAACACTTTTCGTCGTATAGAACGGCTCGAAAATGCGCTTCGGTTCTTTAATTCCTCCGCCGGAATCTTGAATCTCGATGTGAACACAGCCTTCCAGAGTGTATCCTCGGACTTTCAAACAATTCGTCTTTCCGGATTCGAGCATGGCATCTACCGCATTGTTAATAATATTTAGAAATACCTGCTCAAGTTGATGCGAGTCGCCGATCACCGCCGGTAATCTTGCTTCGATGTCACGCTCAACCGCTATATTGTTGACTCTCATATCGTAGTCACGGAGCGCCAATGTTTCGTCCAGTACCTTGTAAATATCAATTTTTTGCTTGTGCGGCTTGCGTTGACGCGCAAAAGAGAGCAGGTTCTGGACAACTCGGTGAGTTCGCTGGGCTTGCTTGAAAAGCTTTGCGACAAAATCGCTGGCGCGTTCACTCAACCCTTCACTTTCAAGCAATTGTGCATACCCTAGGATTGCCGTTAGGGGGTTGTTGAGTTCGTGCGCTACGCCGGCGATCAATTGCCCCACCGCCGACATCTTCTCGCTCTGCAAGAGTTGTTCCTGAGTGTGCCGCAGGTCTTCATAGGCGCGACAAGTCTCTTCGTATAGCCGCACTTTTTCTATGGTTGTGGACAATTGACGCCCGATCGCGACTAACAAATTTTCGTCGTTACTTGTGTAGTCACGGGCTTGGCCGCTGCTGATGCCCATAATTCCAATTGGATTGTCTCTTCCCCACAGCAATACCCAAATCCATGAACTCGATCCATCGCCGCGAACGAAATCCGCCACCCCCGGCGGAAGATGCGGGAGGTAATCGGCGGTAATCACTTCCGTTCGGGATCGCGTGACCAGTTCACCAAAGCCACTCTCGAACTTCAGTTCGGGAACGCTGGCCCGTGCGGCAGCGGTTTTGCCCCATCCGGCTCGCCGTCGAAAAGTTGTCGCGTCGGAATCGCAAAGATATATGGACCCGGTTTGAGTGTCGAGCAAAGAAATTACTTGCCGCAGGGTGAGATTCAAAATTTCATCGAGATCAAAAGACTGAGTTGCGATTACCGCCATCGCATTTAACGCATTCAGTTCGCGGTTCCGGCGGCGAATTTCATCCTCTGCCCGCTTTTTCTCGGTAATGTCGAGGAGGAACCCCTGATAGCGCTCAATTTTCCCATCTGCATCGCGCGTCGCGAAGCTGCTCTCCACCGCGGTAAGCAATGTTCCGTCCTTTCGGCGCAAGCTTACTTCGAAATTCCGGACGTAATTATGAAGTTCGACCTCGCGATGAAATGCGGTGCGCTGTTCCTCCGAAGCGTGAAGCTGAAGATCAACGTTGATCGCCATCAGTTCTTCGCGGCTGTGGCCGAACATGCGGACAAAGGCGTCATTGCAGTCGAGCAGTTTGCCTTCCGGTGTCGCGACAAACACTCCCTCCTGAACCTGCTCAAACAGTTGCCGGTATTTTTCTTCGGCCACTCGACGGTCGCTGACGTCGCGGATCACGTGGATGGTTCCCTTTTGCTTGGCTCCCTGTTCCACATATGAGGAACTGGAAACCATTGAGAAGCCGCCAAAACAGGGATCATTCCCTTCATGGAATCCATCCTCGGCATCGCCGCAATATGGACACTTACTCCAATGGCCTTGATCCTGAGGAAGAACTTCTTCGCAACATTTTCCGACGACGTCCGCTGGCGCCTGTACGAGTCGCTGCAGCAAGGCTCGATTCGCCTTCATGATGCGAAAATCTGAATCGTGCAAAAGAACGAAATCCTGAATGGAATCGAACGTGTTGGTCCATTGACGGTGGGATCGCAGAATCTCATCCATGAGCCGCAAATTTTCCACCGCAAGTCCCAACTGGTGGGCGCTGTTGGCTAAAAATTCCAGATCTTCGGGGGCATAAGCAACCCGGTGACGGCTGCCAAGTACCAACGTGCCGATTATTGACTTTTTCCCGACTACGGGCATCACCACGACGTGATGAAACCGCTCCTGTTTGAAATATGGACGAATGTTCTCCGGGGCATCGCCGGTTTCAACAATCGTGGGCGAAGTTGAAGCCAGAATACCTTTAAGTACATCATCAACGTCAACTCCATTTCGATCCTTGAGAAACTCGTCAGAGAGGCCGATCTGCTGGACAAGTACGAGTTTGTCTCCCTCCAGTACTCGAAACCATGCTGCCTTGGCCGACAACAAACCTTTCAATTTATCGAGTGCAGTAAGCAGCATCGGGCCATCTTGTTGCTCCCTCGTGATGCTCGTGGTTACGGCATTCAGTACTCCCAGGCGGAGTGTGCGCATCTGGGAATCTTCGAAAACCACTAAGAGAATGCTGAATCCAAGCAGGAGTTCGATCATGCGCCCTGAACCCGGCGGGAAATATCCATTTACTGGCGCCCAACTGAGGTGCAGGAACAACATGCTGAAGCAAAGCGCCCACGGACCGATTTCCCATCGGGCGCGGCGAAATCGAATTAGCTGAATCGCCGCACTCACCGCGACGATCCGGTAGGAAACTTCCAGCGCCAGCCGGAGACCAAATGAATCAGGCCACCATAAAGCGCGCGATATTGAGAACCCGACCAGTACGACCAATGCTGGGAGCAGAAACGAAACCAATCTCTGGACGCGGGCATAAACAAATATCGCAGCCGCAAAGAGGCAGACTGCCAGGACAAATTCCGCTTGCGAGATCGCAACCGCATCACGATGCTGCAACCCCGTTGTTGTCGTGCTGGTAGAGAGAAGATAAGTCAACCAGCCTACAATCCAGGTCAGTAGATAACGTTCGCGGAAAGTACGGAAGACCAACAAACTTGCAGCCAGGATGATCAGGCCGCTAAGTTCGAGGTTCGGCAGGATAAGATTTGCGGCATTCCAACCGTTAGAGACAAAAATGTTCATTGCAAGGACGAGCCTGCACCCTCCTTTTGATAACACGCCTCGGTATGCGTGCATTGCTCTTTCCACTAGCAGTCAGTTACTTTCGGCATCAACCCCTTAAGATAGAATTGACATACACTGGAATCGCTCATGCCCGTAGACCGCATTTTGATTGTTGATGACGAAGAGGCGATTCGCGAGATCGTGTCTTCAATGCTGACTGCGGCACACTACAAATGCAGCCAGGCGGGTTCTGGCCTGCAAGCGCTGGCGTTGCTCGAATCCGGAGAAGAATTCGAGCTTGTGCTTTCCGATTTGATGATGGCCGACCTCGACGGTATTGGCCTGCTTGAGCGAACGAAGGAGCGGTTTCCAGATCTGCCTGTGGTAATGGTCACCGCGGTACACGACATATCCGTAGCCCTGGCGGCTATCCGCAACGGGGCTTATGACTACTTGCTAAAGCCGTTCGAACGGGAGCAACTTCTCGCAACGGTGCGGCGTGCTCTGGAAAATCGCCGCCTCAAGCTGGACAATCGCGCATATCAAACAAACCTCGAATCCCTGGTCACGGCAAAGACCGAGCAGCTTCGAAAAGCGATTGGGACGCTCGAACGGTCTTATGACATCACTCTCGAAGCGTTGGGCGATGCGCTCGATTTAAAGGATGCTGAGACGGAAGGGCACTCCAAGCGTGTAACCGCATTTACGATTGCTATTGCACGGGCAATCGGGTTGTCTTCGGACCAGATTCGGGTGATCGCCCGCGGAGCCTTTTTGCATGACATTGGGAAGATGGCGATTCCTGATGCGATTCTTCGCAAGCCTGGCGCTCTAAATCCGGATGAAGTCGCGATCATGCGTGAGCATTGCTATCGTGGCTATCAGATGCTGCGCAAAATTCCTTTCCTGGCGGAAGCCGCGGAAATTGTCTATTCGCATCAGGAACGTTTTGATGGAACGGGATATCCTCGCGGTCTGAAGGGTGAAGGGATTCCACTGGGAGCACGGCTATTCTCGGTCGCAGACACGCTGGACGCAATCACTTCCAACCGGCCTTATCGCCCTGCCCAAACATTGGACGCTGCAATCGAAGAAATACAGAAATGGTCGGGGCGCCAGTTCGACCCCGAAGTCGTAAAGGTTTTTGTTTCGATGCCGCAGAATATCTGGGACGACCTTCGCAAGGAGATTGATGCCCAGATCTACCGCTTTGCCTACTCGGCTTCCGCTAACAAGCTTTCCTGACACCTCTTTCGAAAAGACTCTTCTCTCTCTGTCATCCCGAAAACTATCTTGGCAGACGGCTGGCATCGAGAATCACGTCGCGCTGAATGACCATCTCGATAGATGTTCCAACGTCCATTTTCACGTCGTTGCCGCGACTTAACATCGCAATCGCAACTCCAGCCGCGCCTCCGATGCCAGCGCCGATACCGGCGCCCGCCCTGCTGCCAGTGCCAAGAGCACCGATAAGTGCGCCGCCTTCTGCTCCTTGTATGCCGTGTTCCGCGGCCTTCCCTGCTTTTTCGCCCTTTTGGCTGTCTTCGCGGACGGTGCCTTCCTCGTCCTTCACGTCAGCTTTGTCCACTCCAGGAGCGTTCTTTAATGCACCCGGCATTACAACCGTATAGCCACTTGGGTAGATGAGAGTCGTGAAGTGCATCAGAACTTCAGCGCGTCCCTTGAGCCTGCCCGCGCGCTGAATGTGAGTAATCCTGCCCTGCACATAGGTTCCGGGAGGAATCACGACGCGTTCGTTTATGACGACCGGAAAGGTCGTCTCGGCGTAAACAGCATCCCCTTCGCGGCTGCCCTTGGTCGAAATTGCGTGTTTCAACACGACCGGAACCTTTGTGCCAGAGGGAATAATCAGTTGGTTGGAATCGGCCAACAGATCCGGCGGCGATTTCGGCACCATTGCCGAGGAGGCGGGCGCTGAATTGCTCGCGGAACTCGCAGGCGTTGAAACACCTGTGGATTGGCTCGCTGCAAAGGGGGCCAGCAATAGAAAAGCCACAAGGATGCGCATCGGTGCACCTCTTAATAATTCCCTATAAACTCACGTTAACGAATATCGCTTAGAGTACGATGCGAGGAGCGGATAGGGCGGATGCCAAGCCATTCAACACCGTCTGTCAAACGCCGCATTTAGCTGCTTTAATACGTCCCGCAGGTCGGCACGTTCTGCCTCCTTCAAGACTTGGCTCCCTTCCTGATCTACTCTTCTTAGTGCGATTCTGGACTCACCCAAAAACTCTGTGGTTGGGATGCTCGGCGCTGTTTTGCTTGCAGTTCTGACGCCCTCCGCCAATTCGTGAGCACCACGATTCTCTAACTCTCCGGCTAATAAGATCAAGTAGTCATAGAGCTCGCGATTGCTTGAGAGCTTCATCCATCGCTGTCGATATCAAAATACATCCAGTCCTGATGGACTGGTTAACTACCCACGCGACGCGCCTGCCCTTCCCGGACATTGCCCATGAATTGCGACTGAAGTCGTTGAGCGCAAAGCTCACCACATACATACAGGGTTCCCTCACGGGCAGCAATGTCGTCATCCCAAGGACACAAGTAAAGCACCGGACGGTTAAACTCTCCGAATGATGTCCAGACCAACCACCAGCGGTCGCTATTTTGCTTCAGAGCGCCGCAATTGGGCCCTGCGCAGCGGTAAAAGAAACTTGGTACGGAGCTGTCTGAATATCGCGATTCCATCGCTTAGCTTCCGGGCGAAAGGGTGGAGATCAGATTTGCGGAATCATTGTAGCGGATAGCAACACTCAACGCACCGGCACGAACAGGCTATTTATAAATTAAATATTTTTGGCGCAATTGTTGAAATTGTTCATCCTCAGCGTTCCAATCTTCGGCAATACGGCGCGGGTCTTCACCACTCAAGATGGCATCGTAAACCGACTGATTCAATAGAAGTTCGATCATTCGCCGCATATCGAATGGCTGCGGATACAATTTATGCAGCGCGGAGGCCAGTTCAATACCAAGTTCCGGGCTGTCCAATTCATTTCGATCCGTGACTACGATATTGACTCCTTCGCACTCTTGATTCGCGTAGTTGCTGGCGGTGGGCGTGAAGGTAACCGGTACAAATCGCACTCCCGAAATATTTCGACCGTTAAGATAACTTGCGAACGCACGACTGTTTATCCAGGGCGCGCCGACTAGCTCAAACGGCGTATCTGTTCCCCTTCCGACCGAAATGTTCGTGTATTCAACCAGGCCAACGCCGGGATAAAGCGTGTTCTCCGTGAGGCTGCGAAGGTTCGGCGAAGGGTTAATCCAGGGCAAGCCCGTTGAGTCATACCAGTCGCCTCGCATCCATCCATCCATCGGCACTACGACCAGATGCGCGTTAATGTTGTGTTCCGCATTAAACAGTTGGGCAATCTCTCCCATCGTCATGCCGTGACGGACTGGCACGTGATCGTAATTGACGAAACTCTGCCGGCCAACATCGGTGATTGGACCCTGAACAAATAATCCAGTAATAGGATTAGGCCGATCCAGCACAACGATTTCGATGCCAGATTTAGCGGCGGCCTCCAGAAAGTAACCAAGCGTCGTCTCGTAGGTATAAAAATACGTGCCGGCATCTTGAACATCTACTACGACTGCGTCGAGCGTTTTAAGAATCTCCAGGGACGGACGGCGAGCGGCATCTGTTGCTCCGTAAACGCTATAGACAGGAATTCCGGTAGCAGAATCTTTTGAGTTGCCCGTTTCAGTCGTATCCAGCGTACCCGTAACACCGTGCTCAGGACTAAAGATCGCTTGCAAAGAAACGCCAGGCGCATGCGCGATGACGTCAATGGTGCGGCGCCCCTGAGCATCCACACCCGTCTGATTAGCTAATACGCCGACTCTTCGCTTCCCTGTCGGCGATTGAAGCACATCGAAGTTGTGCGCCTCCAACACGTCAATCCCTGCCTGAACCGAGCCATTTCTCGCCGCCGGACGCCGAGCCATTTCGGCTTCACTGTATCCAGTCAAGCTCTTGTCACGGAGCTTCGCTTTTTCACTCGCCGTGAGATCAAGTCGGGCGGCGATTGCAGTTGCAAGCTTCGAACGCAGAGCGATTGCACTGCCCTTCCCGTTCGGATGAACCGCATTCGTCAGCAAGATTATGAATGTGCGCGTCGTCGGATCAATCCACAACGATGTTCCCGTGAAACCGGTATGGCCGAACGATCCCACCGGCAGCAGACTCCCACGATTGCTCGAGAAGGGCGAATCAATGTCCCATCCGAATCCGCGCAGGACGTCAGAGGTGGGAGGCTGCTGGGGCATGGTCATTTTCTCGACTGCCAGTGGCGACAAAATCGAACTTCCTTGAAGAAGTGCCACGGCGAATTTTGATAAATCATCCGCAGTCGAAAACAAACCAGCCTGCCCCGCAACTCCGCCCATGCGCCGGGCCGTGGGGTCATGCACGATTCCGCGCAACATTTTGCCTTGCTCATCGTATTGGGTGGGAGCAATTTTGGGTTTCCACGACGGGGGCGGCAGGAAACGGGTGCGCGTCATTCGCAATGGGCGAAAGATATGCTTCTCGCAATAATCTCCCAGGGATTCGCCTGAAACTTTTTCGATTAAGGCTCCTAGGACAATGAAGTTGACATCGCTGTAAAGGAATTTCGATCCGGGAGGATTGATCGGCTTTACCGCAAACGCCATCTGATATGCGGTATCGCGCCCTTCCCACGGTTGTCCGAGGTCTAAATCCGGCGGTAAGCCTGAGTAATGGATAAGCAAATCGCGGATCGTAACGTCCCCTTTGCCGTTCTGCGCGAACTCGGGAAGATATTTAGCAACCGGATCGTTAACCCGAATCTTCCCTTGTTCAACCAATTGCATAATTGCGGTTGTGGTTGCGACTACTTTGGTTAAGGATGCCAAGTCAAATATGGTGTCGGTTGTCATCAGCTCGCGGCGAGGCTCCAGCGAGCGGTAGCCGAGAGCTTTGCGATAAATAACGCTACCGTTGTGCCATACAAGCAATACCGCGCCTGGGATCTCGCGGTCGTGAACGGCGTCCAATATGATTGGGTCGAGTGCTTTGAGGCGTGCCGGGGGATGCGCGGTATTCTTAATTGAGCCCCAAGCAGAGGCAAAGAGTAGAGATACCATCACCACAACGCAGTAGAGGAATTGAAGAGTCGTCGAATTTTTGAGGGCAGAGTTAATGATTCGACTTTACACAAGTACTGGCAGGACCTCAAGAAATCGAGCTTGGGGTGCCGTGTTCGCAAATGCCCTGTTTTAATCTTCTGCTACCATTCTCGTAACGCTCTGCGCTGTTCGCGATGTGCCGCGGAGCTCAAATCTTGCAAATTTCTATGGATGCTGTTTTCAACGCTCAGCAGCGGCTTCCGGCGTCTGCATTCGATGGTCAGGACGCTATCTTTGCGGTGCCGTTCGAGATTTTGCGTGATGCTATTGCAGAAAATATATTCCCGTCCGCTGCCGTCGCCATCTTGTGGCGCGGAAAACTAGTCGCGTTGAAGGCGCTCGGAACACTTACCTACGAGCCTGGGTCTCCACAAGTAACCACGGCAACGCCATTTGACCTCGCCTCCGTTACGAAGGTGGTTGCGACAACGACGATGGCAATGATTCTTTACGAGCGTGGGCTTCTTGACCTGGAGGCGCCAGTGCTTGCGATTGTGCCGGAATTTTCTGGACCGGACTCGCGCCGCAAGCACGTCACCGTGCGCATGTTGCTCGCGCATTCGTCGGGATTGCCCGCTTATGAGAAGCTCTACGAGCACGCATCGAATAGAGAGGAACTTTTATCGCTTGCCTATACAGTGAATCTCTCTGCCGATCCGGGAGCGCGAGCTGAATATAGCGATATTGGATTTATCATTCTTGGATCGCTGCTGGAGCGTATTGCGGACGAATCGCTTGACCACTTTTGCCAACGGGAGATATTTGGCGCACTTGGTATGGTTCACACCATGTTCAATCCGCCTTCCGCATTG
>DASYGR010000023.1:0-12578 GCA_035999525.1 Terriglobales bacterium | reverse complement strand
ACTTCCATTGGGACCACATTCAGGGCATTCCGTTTTTTCGCCCGCTCTATGACGATTCTGGCAACCGCTTCATATTCCATTCCTCGAGCCGTACCCGCAGCTTGAAGCGAGTGATGGACGAGCAAATGGCATCGCCATATTTTCCCGTTGCTGTGAGCGAGATGAAAGCTCATCAGGAGTTTCATGAAGTTGAGCCTGGCCCCATTGTGTTGGACAATGCTTCGTTTCAAGTCGCGTGGCTTAATCATCCCCAGGGGTGCCTGGGATTCCGCATGGAGACAAAACAAGGCGTCCTCGTGTATGCCACCGACAACGAGCCCGGACAAGCCGAATTCGACAAGAGCGTCCGCAAATTGGCAGAAGGTGCTGACGTGCTGATCTACGATTCGCAGTATCTTCCCGAGGAATATGAAGCTCAGAGACGTGGATGGGGGCATAGCCACTGGCGGGAAGCGCTGAATGTCGCCATGGAAAGCGGCGCCAAGGAATTGGTTTTATACCACCACGATCCGGATCACTCCGATGTCTGTATAGATAAAGTCGTGCAAGATGCCCGCAATTATTACCCGAAAGTGCGCGCGGCCTCAGAGGGTATGGAGATTACGTTGGAATAATAGTAAGTTCACCATTTCAGTCCTGATTTCCCCCGACATCTGCATCCGTCGCGTCTTCAAGTCCTTTTAACTTCGCACAGCGGCACCCAAAAAAGTAGAGGGAGGATCACATGATCCTCCCTTGTTGCAGAAGCGTTGTTGCCGGAATTACTGAGGATCCAATTCGACGCCGTCTCCGAGGTGGACATCCTCCATTGCGAACACAATCATGCCTGTCGAGGTCGTGGGCGTGGTTCCAATCACTACAATTTCTCCGACCGAACGACGAGGCAGGTCAGCCACGTGAATTTTTGGCCCATTGGTTCTGTTGAAGAAATTGGGCTCAATGGATGGTGGCTGCTTTTGAGTATCTTCGGACGTAGATGCCTTGAATGACAGGGAATCTACCGGATCGTGCAAGTCCGCGGAGTAGGAGCGCACCGCACGGAAGTAGTCCCCGACCTTTACCCCCTGATTGGAACCTAGATTCAAGTAAACCTTGAGGCCAGTTCCCAATTGTGAATCGAAGTCCTTGGCCATCAGAATTCTGCCCGACACATTGGTGCCGCGAGGGAGGAAGCGATCGAACCGTATTTGAGGATGGAATGCTATCGTCTGCTTCTCTACAAAAGGTACAGCGAAGTCTCCGGGATTTACCGGGTCGCAGCTGAATTCAATTTGCGCGATGGCCATCTTGCTTCGCGTGTCTACGATGCGGACCCGTGCCTCTTCTCCGTAGGGCTGGCCGCTCGCTTTTACTGCGGCACGCTGTCCCGGAAATAATTGGTATTCGTTTACGTCTTGGAGTTCCCGGACGATGGTGTATTCCTGGCCACTCTGGTAGCCTCCACCGGCGAGATAAATCATGTCTCCATTTACGAACTTAGTAGTGCTCGGAGTCTGTAACCCTCCCGCCACGAAATTCGCGTTTGGGAGAATTTTGGGACTTAGAAATCCCGAACAGTAGAGATCCGCATAAGTTGGCGTCTGAACTCGCTCAGATGGGAAACTGACCGTAGTGGGAAGCGTACCTTGCGGAGCCTCTCGGCCTGTCGCAGTCGAAATGTCCTGAGCAGCGGCTGCTCCAGCCAACAATGTCAACACCAGCAACAATCCTGTTTTCTTCATGTTACCTCTGGAGCCAAGCCGCCCAGTTTCCCGGCCATGGCATCCTTCTAAGTGAAGTAAATAAAAGGCTTTCAGTGTGGACAGTAACAACCGGAACTCCCATGGTCAAGGTTACGGCGGTGTAAGGCCATGTAGGTCAATTGGTTTCCTCCAGCGAGAATTGTGAATCCGTTCTTGCATCTGGAATTACACGCCTGTAATATCGCGCCGACCTACTCTTAACGATGACAGCCTCCGCTAACAGTTTCGCCGCCCGGCTCCTGCACCAGCGGCTCCCACGGGTTTGTGTGGCCGTCACCGCGGCAGACGCCTCCGAAATCGTGGAAAAGGCGGAGGCGATCATTCGCGATAACACCTTTATCGAGTTCAGGTTAGATTACCTCGCGCATCCTGCGGCAGCATTGCCTAAGATCAAGAAATTTACCGATCAGCACCCCCATATAACGGCAATTGCGACGTGCCGCCGTGTGGCGAGCGATGGTAAATTTCGGGGGTCCATCGCATCCCAACTCGATATACTCGCCAAGTCATCGGCAGCGGGCTGTCAACTGGTTGATGTGGAATTGCAAAGCGCGGTCAGATGCAACCCCCAGCAGTTACACAAGTTACGTTCCAAAGCAGCGCTTATTCTTTCTCATCACGATTTCCGGGGGACAAAAAATCTAGGTGGGACCCTCGAAAAGATGGTGTCTATCCCGGCCGACTTCTACAAAATTGTCTCGACCGCCACCAGCCTCTCCGACAATGTGGCCATCATGAAGTTCCTGCAAGAAAACAGCGATAAGTATTCTTTGATCGGTCTGTGCATGGCCGAACAGGGAATCATCAGCCGCGTGCTGGGTGTGCGCGCAGGCAGCGTGTTCACTTTTGCCGCGGTCAGCCCGGACGAGACAACCGCGCCCGGACAAATCACCGCGCAGGAGTTGCGCAGCACTTATCGGATCGAGCAAATTGACGCAGCCACCCGCGTCTATGGCGTCGCTGGAGATCCAGTTGCCCATTCTCTGTCGCCCGCCATCATGAACGCGGCGCTGAACCGTGAGAATGTAAACGGCGTGTATGTCGCGCTGCACGCAAAGACTTTGAAGGATTTGCTGACGTGTGTTCGAGAAATTCCGATTCACGGGCTTTCGATCACGATGCCCTACAAGCAGGCAATCGTGTCGCACCTGGACAATACCGACTCGCAGACAACGAAAATCGGTGCCTGCAACACAGTGGTCCGGGCGCAGGATGGCAAGCTCTACGGTTTTAATACCGATGCAGTGGGAGTAGTCCGTCCACTGGAGCAGCGGATCACTCTGGACAAGGCAAGAATTCTGGTCCTGGGCGCGGGAGGCGCCGCCCGCGCAGCGGTCTTCGGATTGAAAGAGCGCGGCGCGGACGTTTACATTCTGAATCGAAGCGCGATCCCGGCGCAGAAACTGGCGCGCCAAGCCAAGGCTCGCACCATCAAGCGTCCCGATCTCAAAAAGCTAAGTTTTGACGTCATCGTGAATGCTACACCCGTGGGCATGACAAACACTCGTGAGTCGCCATTGAATGCCGAAGAGATTAAGGCTCGCTATCTTTTCGAGATGATCTACGATCCCCCGGAGACCCAGCTCGTCAAGCTGGCAAGAGACCGCGGCGTCGAAGTGATTCCCGGCATTGAGATGTTCGTGCATCAGGCCGCACGCCAGTTCGAAATATGGACGGGAAAACCCGCTCCGTGGGACGACATGCTCAAAGTGGTGATTGTCGCAATGCAGCAACGGCAAGCGGCCAAGAACGGCGATAGAACGTCGAAAAAATAACGTTCCATCGCCTTGTCGAGCGTCCACTACCTTTCGCTCTTCCTCCACTCAGACTTATCCATAGCCCGCCGCGACCTTCTGCTTCCGGATGGTATCGCGGGCCCGTCCACCGTCTCAGCAGATAGCTGTGTCCAACCTTTGCCTGGGTCCAAAACTGAAATGTATCCTCCGGGAGCTAGTTCGAGTTGCTTTGAAATTCTCTTCATGAAGTCAACTCGATCCGCTTCCGTCGGCTCGAACCATGACGGCGTGATGAAATCTGACAACATCACGCCATCAATTTCATAGCCCAGCTCATCGGCTTCCACCGCATCGCATACTTCGAGCGCAAACAACTTGCCATCTGGAGACTCGGCGCACCAGTTGATCCATGGATCTCCCAGCATTTCCAGCAATTCATGGCTTAGAGTCACGCTCCACGATGAACCGCTGTCAATATCGAGCGCAGCAAAGACCTTTCCCAGCGGAGCGCCAGTGTTCGTCAACTCGTGATAACCCAGCGCTCCCGCTTGGTCGGGATTGTCAGTTATCACAATTTGCCACCATCCCGCGGTCAGTGGTTGGTTTCTTTGCAAGAACGCCAGCGAGCAATCCAGATCCCAATACGAATTGAAATCGCGGGTCACTTGCTTTTGCAAAGATGGAATCACAGACTGCACTTGCGCATCGGTGAGGCAAGTGGATGCATTCGTAATCGCAATGACGGGGAGGCTCATAAATTACCTCACCACGCAGGCGTTCATAGCTGGCGTCGCGGCATTCGCCAAACCGCCACACACTTCCTGGTTCCATTGCGCCTTCAGTTGCTTGGCGTTCGGTATCGCAATTTTCACGCCGGCTATAGTCTGCGAAGTGGTTGGATTCGGCTGCGGCATCAGAGCGGCAAAGCTGGAAACCGTCGTGAGAATCAGATTCACGCCAGCCGAAACTCTCGCAGCCGTAACTGGATCGCTAATATGCGCAGATTGCAGCAAGGCCGGAAGGCTCTGATTTATGTCCCCGATTGTGCTTTGAATTTTCTGAAGCGTACTCGCATTAGGATTGGCTTTGTATTCGTTATAGAGACTCTGCAACAAAGATAAGTCCCGGCTTGCTTCAGCCGAAATATTCTGCACCGCGGTTACCTCCGCAGGGTCAATCTGCTTGCCGGATTGCAGAGTCGTGACGAGCGTTGCTATGTTAAGCGCCATTTGTGTCAGCGCAGGCAAGTCGGCCAGCGCGACACTCATCCATTGCGCACTGCAACCAGTCATTGCGAGCGCGATAGACAAAGCGGCGACGAGAGTGAATCGGATTCTGGGATTAAGGTTTGATTGCGGAAGACACGAGTGCGACGTGCAGAATAATGACTGCATGATAAAGCTCCTTTTAGTTTTAGTTGTGATTGTTACTTCTTAGATTGATTACGCAGGGACGGCCGCCTCCGGCTGTCCAGTCGAGCAAAACTCGACTATTGTGATGTTCGAAGTGCGCGCGAGATCCCTCGACCGGCTGAAATACGCCGCTCTTCGGGATGACGTCAAATAATTAAAGGAATCTTTGCAAAGCGTTTGCCGAATCAGCTACGTTTTCCGCTTACGCCGCTTGCTCGTACGCGTGCGCCAGGCGCAGAATCGTCGCTTCGTCGAAATGCTTTCCGAAAATCTGCATTCCGATTGGCAGCTTTTCTTTAGTCTCTCCGCAGGGAATTGAAATCCCCGGTATGCCGGCGAGATTCGCCGTCACCGTGTAGATATCTGCAAGATACATCGCCAACGGGTCATTAGTTTTGTCCCCCAGCTTGAACGCCGCAGTGGGACTGGTCGGGGTAACGATCGCATCCACTTTCTTGAACGCCTCTTCGAAGTCGCGCGTCAACAGTGCTCGTACTTTTTGCGCTTTGAGATAGTAAGCATCGTAATATCCGGCACTCAGAGCGTACGTTCCGAGCATGATGCGGCGCTTCACTTCGGCGCCAAACCCAAGGTCGCGACTGCGCCGGTACATATCGGAAAGACTATGAACATTTTCCGCCCGATATCCATATCGCACTCCATCAAATCGCGCCAGATTCGAGGACGCCTCGGCGGTGGCCACAATGTAGTAAGTTGCGATCGCATACTCTGTGTGGGGCAGGGAAATCTCGATAACTTCGCATCCCAACTTTGACAAGCTCTGCACCGCAGCTTCTACGGCACGACGGACTTCAGGATCGAGTCCTTCGGCGAGATATTCTTTCGCCAGCCCAATCTTCAGTCCACGCACTGGCTTTTCCAGTTCGGCGACGTAATCTGGAACCGGCACCTCGGCGGAGGTCGAGTCCATCGGATCCCGCCCCGCGATGATCTGCAAAATGATGGCCGCGTCACGCACCGTTTTTGTAAGCGGACCGATGTGATCGAGCGATGAAGCGAATGCAATTAATCCGTAGCGCGACACTCGTCCATATGTCGGCTTCAATCCAACAACCCCGCAAAACGACGCTGGCTGGCGAATCGAGCCTCCAGTGTCGGTTCCGAGCGTTGCGACTGCCAAATCAGCCGCCACAGCCGCAGCCGAACCGCCGGATGAACCACCCGGCACGCGGCTCAAATCACGCGGATTGTGCACCGGCTTCCACGCCGAATTCTCGTTCGACGATCCCATTGCGAACTCGTCGCAATTCATCTTGCCCAACACCACCGCACCTGCCGCTTCGAGACGTGCTACCGCGGTGCAATCATAAGGTGGAATGTAATTCCCGAGAATTTTCGATCCCGCCGTGGTCCGAACACCACGAGTGACAAGCACATCTTTAATACCGACGGGCACGCCCCCGAGGGGTGGCAAAGTTTCTCCGCGCGCGGCCATTCCGTCAATTTCCGAAGCCTTCGCGAGGCCGCGTTCTTTGGCAAGCGTGAGGTAAGAGCCAATCTTCGGATCGTCCTGTTCGATCTTCGCGTAAAAAGACTCAGCCAGCGCAATGGCTGTTGTCTTGCCACCGCATACGGCGTTGCGAGCCGCATCAATTGTGAGTAAGTTGAGATCCATTCTTGAGAACGATTCCAGTTAACGCTGAATAGTCGAAACGCAGTAAGCGGAGGACATCAACAAAACCAGCTCCGCCGCCTCACCTCTCAATGACCTTTGGCACTCTAAAAAAAATCCCATCCGAGTCTGGCGCGTTCGCCAATGCCTCATTGTGCGGCAGCGATTTCCGCAGACCTTCAAGGATGTCTTCGCGGCTGGCGTACGCAAACCGCTCGCTTCCTTGTTTGGACTGATCCACCCCGTATCGATCGGAGACCTGCGCCATGGGCTCGACATTCGCCGTGTCCAGCTTTTCGAGCGTGTCTATATGCCCAAGAATCGCATTCAAATCCCGAACCATGCGCTCGCGCTCCTCCGCCGTCAGTTCCAGGTTGCTAAGAACTGCGACGTAAGCGACATCTTTTTCCGTGACATTCATCTTCGGTCTCTGTGGATGGGTTTATCGCGCGATCACAAATTCTATTCGTTTGACGCTTCCATTTGCGTAACGGTTAAGAATTGCAAGATATTGGCCTGCAATCGTTTGCAGCTCTGAACGCCAACCCGCATCTGGAACTTCCACTCGCAAAATTCCTTTAGCAAAGTCAAGTGCGCGCGTTCTTTTCGAGACGCTATTGCCGCAGGCTAGCGGCCATGCCAGCAACGGGGCGTCTGCGGCAGCGGCCTGCTGCAAACTTTTGATAACAATGGTTTGAAGTCCAACCGTAACCGGCTGCATCGGACGATTCATAAATGCTGTAACGCACCGTCACTTGTGACTGTGTGTTTTTTTTGCCCCTGTATCTAGAATAGCAATTTCCATACCCCAAATGCGCCACGTTTTCAGGAAATATATTTGGTTTGTATTCATGCGCTTGACCATTTTCGACCCGTTTTTAGGGCTTGACAAGAAGTTGGCGATTTCGCTCAGAACGGCGTTTTTATATCGGCGTCGCTAGGCAGGCGGAAAATGCTCGCTGATGAACTTCATCGCCGCGTCTTTGGATTCCCAACTCCCCTCTAACTGCCCGTCTTCGACCGCGGAGAGAATCTCCTTGAACCGGGGACCGGGACTATAACCGGCGGCAATCAAATCTTCCCCGGTAACCAGCGGCGCCGGCCGAATCGCTTCAGGGGTCAACTCCGCCATTTTGTTTCTCGTGAAGTCGTAAAGCGATAAGTCCGCATGGGCCGACTCGCAATCCAATCGATGCAATTCCAGATGTTCTCCGAATTGCGGAATCCGAATAAATCTTTTGAATGTGGATTCTTTCATTCGCTCAACGTCCGCAAACCGCATGTGATTTTCCACGAGCGCCGGAATTTGATTTTTTTCGCTGTTGGAAAATCGAAGCCGGTCGCAAATCTTCTCTGCCATTCTCACTCCGATGTCCACGTGACCGTCAAACCGAATGCGATCGGGCGCAACGCGGAAAGTTGGCGGCTTGCCCACGTCATGCAACAACGCGCCCCATGCAAGAGTCGGGGCACAAGGATGCGGTAGCTTACTGAGCAGCAGCATCGTGTGAACAAAAACGTCTCCCTCAGGATGAAACTGCGGAGGTTGCTGGACACCCTTCATTGCGGATATTTCTGGAAGAATCTCACGAAGCAATCCGGTTTCATCGAGCAGCGTGAATGCTTCTCTCGCGTGGCCCTCGGTCAACATTCTTGTAAGTTCATCGCGCACCCGCTCGCGGGAAACCTGGTGAATTTGCGACGCCAGCATTTGAATCGCTGCAAATGTTCCCGGCTCAATCCCATATCCAAAACGCGATGCGAATCGAACCGCCCTTAGCATTCGCAGTTTGTCTTCCGCAAAACGCAGTTCTGGATTTCCGATTGCGCGGATAATGCCGGCGTCTAAATCCTCCCTGCCTCCGACGAAATCGAGAACTTGATTGGTGATTGGATCAAGCAGCAGGCCGTTGATCGTAAAATCGCGCCGGGCGACATCTTCCCGCGCGTCTTTGGTAAACCGCACTTCATCGGGATGGCGACCGTCCGTATATCCGATGTCGCTTCGAAACGTCGCAACCTCAACCGTCTCATTGTTTGTCCCGGTCTCCGAAGTTTTCGGCGGAGGCACTAACACGACGCCAAATTGAACGCCCACGGCGTAAGTGTCCGGAAAGATCCGCATAACTTCGTCCGGAGTGGCATCGGTAGAAATGTCGTAGTCAGCCGGTTCGCGGCCAAGCAGCAAGTCACGCACACATCCGCCAACCAGGTATGCCTGGTGTCCGGCGTCCCGCAGAGTCCGTACGATTGAAGTGGCGAAATCTTTCAACATTCCATCCTAATGATATGCCCGCCGGACCAATACGATTGGTTCGCAGAAAAGCGGCTGAGGAGTTCGAAGGTTGGACCGACGGGAGGAAAACGCCGTGTCAGGCGGGAAGCTTCACGATTTTCTTCTGGATGGCGTAAGTGACGAGTTGCGCCTTGTTATGGATGTCCAGTTTGCGCATCAAGTTGAATTTGTGAGCCTCAACTGTTTTAACGCTGCGCCCGAGAATGGCGGCGATCTGTTTCACGGAGTTGCCCTCGGCGATCATTTTTATGATCTCTCGCTCACGAGGCGTCAACATAGTCCCACGAGTCGAGGTGCGAACCGATCGGGCTCGAACATCGTCCACCATTCTTCCCAGAATTTGCGGACTCAGATATTTGTGCCCCTGAAAGACTTCACGCACTGCTGTAATGACTTTGGGGGCGGGGGAATCCTTCAACATGAATCCAGCAGCCCCAACGCTCATACATCGAAGCAAATATTCCTCCTCTTCGTACATGGTGAGGAATATCAGCCTTGTATTGGGATGATCTTGAACCAACTGCTTCGCCGCTTCGAAACTGCACATTCCAGGCATTCCAATATCCATGAGCACAACATCCGGTTGCAGATCCCTGACTTTCTCCAATGCTCCGGCGGCATCGCTGGCTTCTCCAACGACCTCCAAATCGGACTCACTTTCCAGCACGCGGCGCAGTCCGTCACGAAAAAGCGTGTGGTCGTCAACGATCACACACCTGATAGTTGCGTTCGCGTGAAGTTCGCTTGACTCAATGAAATGCACTGTTAGCTCGCCTTCGTTCCAACATTCGGGACTAGCGTCTGCATCGTGCGTACGACCGCCGATTCCAGAGGTATTTCAATTTGGAGGCGTGTACCACCATTCTTAATTGAGTAAATCCGCAACGTACCTCCCAGTTCTTTCACCCGCTCCCGCATGCCAGCCACGCCGAAGTTTTCTACAGAAGTCGCGGTCTTCGAGCCGATCCCCGCACCGTTGTCGGAAATTTGCAGCCTGACGTTCTTTGCTGAACCCTGAAGGGCCACGCTGAAGTTCCTCGCTCCAGAATGTTTCGCGATGTTGTGAAGCGCCTCTTGAACCAGGCGGTAAATGGCAATTTCGACCTCGGGATTGTCTAAAGTCAACTGCTTTGGCAGCGCGACATCGGGGATCATTCCCTTTTGTTTGGCCAGCAAATCCGCTTCCCTGCGGATGGCCCCAAGCAAGCCTAAATTCTCCAGGGGCCTCGGCGATAGGCGGCCAAGAATTCGCCTCAACCCGTCAATCGTGTTATCGAGAATGTCGAGCGTTGCTTGCGCTCTTTTTCTCAAAGGTCCATCCCCCGCATCTTTCACCAGAATGCCGACAGAAAGACGCAAGCTCATTAACCCCTGGCCCACCTCGTCATGCAATTCCCGGCTCAGGCGCCTGCGTTCGTTCTCATGCGCGTGCAGGAGCGACGAGCCCTCCGTCGCAACCCGATCAGTGCGCGAGCGAGGTTCGGTCACCGGAAATTCACGAACAAATCTCCGAGAGCTCACCTCTGACCCCGACATTCCCTGCACCTCTTTCAGCCGAAGTGTCGCGCGCCAAGACCCTGACACTTCGGCATACTCTGTACCTGGCCTAACTAGGATGGTGTCTAGGCGAAGGGGTTTGCCCGCGCCATCAGATACAATCCAAAGGAATGTTGCGTTATTTCACATCGGGAGAGTCTCATGGCGAAGCTTTGGTAGCCTTTCTCTCCGGATTACCCGCCGGACTGGCGATAGATCAAGCCTTTATAGATCGCGAGCTGTGGCGCCGCCAACAAGGCTATGGACGCGGCGGAAGGATGAAGATTGAGCGTGATACCGCTCACATTTTGTCGGGTGTTCGGCATGGAAAGACGATAGGTTCACCCATTTCTGTGATCCTGCAAAATAAAGATTGGAAAAATTGGACAGAGGCCCTCCCGGTCGAAGCAGGCGACCCAGAAAAACACAAAAGGGTTGCTTCGCCCAGGCCGGGTCACGCTGACCTCGCTGGAGCCTTAAAATATAATTTTGCCGAAGCTCGTTACGTGCTCGAGCGAGCATCGGCCCGGGAATCGGCTGCCCGCGTCGCAATCGGCGCGTTGGCGAAGTCGTTTTTGCTTGAGCTTGGAATCGGGGTGCTTAGCCACGTAATTGCCGTGGGGAAGGCTTCCCTGCAAAATCTTGAACCCTCATGGGAGCAGATCCATGATCTTTGGAAAAAAGACGAAGTTTTGTTGAACTGTATTGATCCCGAAGCTGAGCAACGCATGAAGGGCGAGGTGGACAAGATTCTTCGAACGGGAGACTCGGTGGGGGGCATCTTCGAAGTGGTCGCTCACAATGTCCCGCCAGGTTTGGGCACATACGCTCAGTGGGACGAACGGCTGGACGCTCTCCTCGCCGGAGCCGTCATGTCATTGCAAGCTGTGAAAGCCGTCGAGATTGGCGCGGGCGTTACCGCGGCCACGGCAACCGGCTCAGAAGTTCACGATGAAATCGGATATGGCGAGGCCGCAGGCTTCACCAGCTTCACGCGCAACAGAAACAACGCCGGAGGAATCGAAGGTGGCGTTTCGAATGGAGAAGACATTCGGGTACGAGGATATTTGAAACCTATTTCGACGTTGCGCCGGCCTTTGCAATCCGTGGATTTCGCCAGCCGCGAGCCAGTGAAGGCGGCCTACGAGCGCTCTGATGTTTGTGTGGTTCCTGCTGCGGGAGTCGCCGGCGAGGCCATGGTCGCTCTTACCCTTGCGCGATGCGCTCTCGAAAAATTCGGCGGCGATTCCATGGTCGAAACTCTGCGAAATTTCGAAGGCTACCGTCAACAATTGAAACACTACTGACCACAGAATGATCTATCCCATCGTGAAATTTGGAAATCCTGTTCTGGAGAAGCCCGCCGAACCTGTCACGGAATTCGGCGACGAGCTGAAGAAACTCGTGGAAGACATGTTTGAATCCATGTACGCGGCGCGAGGAGTCGGCTTGGCGGCGCCACAAATCGGCATTCCGAAGCGTCTCGCCGTCATTGACATTACTTTCAAAGAAGATCCGAGTGCCCGCCTGGTGCTGGCTAATCCCGAGATCATTCACAAAGAGGGACGACATAAGCAGAGCGAAGGCTGTTTGAGCATTCCAGAATTCCGCGAAGAATTATCTCGGGCTAAGAAGGTAACGGTTCGCGCTCAGGACGAGAACGGAAAATGGTTTGAGAAGACTGGTGAGGACCTTTTGGCGCGAGCCTTCCTTCACGAAACCGACCATCTGAATGGCAAGTTATATCTCAGTCACCTGAGCGCTCTGAAACGTGACCTCATTAAGCGCAAAATTCGGAAACTGGTGAAGGCCGGGGAATGGGGATGACCGCATTTCGGAGCCCGCGTCACTTCTTGCACCGGAAGGGTAACGCGGAAAGAGCGCACGGCTTATCTGTTCGCTAGCGGCTTTAATTCGCTATGAATCTTGTATTTTGCGGTACGCCAGCCTTCGCTGTCCCAACTCTGAAAAGACTTGTTGAGGCTAGATCCGCAGTCGGCCTCGTTGTTACACAACCAGATCGTCCCCGCGGGCGTGGGATGGCTCTTGAAGCGTCGCCGGTAAAGCAAAAGGCGATTCAACTGAAAATTCCGGTTCGGCAGCCGGAAAAGATCAAGAACAACGACGAGTTTCGCAATGAACTCATCGGTTTCAATCCCGAAGCGATTATCGTAGTTGGATACGGTCGAATCATCCCGCAATGGATGATTGATCTTCCGCCCA
>DASYGR010000001.1:0-4973 GCA_035999525.1 Terriglobales bacterium | reverse complement strand
ACATGTTAATAGCGCTGAAAATTTTGATTGGCTTGGTAGTCGGCACATTGATTGGCCTCACCGGCTTAGGAGGTGGCGTGTTGCTGCTTCCTCTTCTGATCTTCGTTTTGCATGTCCCGCCGATTATTGCGGTTGGCTCCGATGCAGTTTTCAACTTCGTTACCAAGATCGGATCAAGCGCTGTTCACCTGAGCCGGGGTACGGTTCGCCGCCGGGTCGTGCTGGCCCTCGCGGCGGGCAGCGTTCCCGGCTCTATCCTTGGTGTCACCCTTCTCACTCATCTTCGACACGTCTACGGCGATGGAGTAAATGATTTCATCAAGACCGCAATCGGCCTTCTGCTGATATTGATTCCGATCCTGTTGCTTCTACAGCGCCGGATAGAGGTTAGTGTCGCCGTCAGAAAACCCACCGCGAAATCATTCCTTGGAATGACCGTCATCGGCTTGGTTGCCGGCTTTCTGGTCGGCATGACTTCCGTAGGTTCAGGCAGCATTATCATGATGCTGTTGCTGTTGTTTTATAGCTACCCCCCGAAGGTCATGGTAGGCACGGATATTGTTCATGCCGTCATTCTTACTGGGGTAACCAGCCTCTTGCATTATCGCCTCGGAAATGTGAATCCAGGTCTGGTAGGTTGGTTATTGATCGGATCAATTCCGGGCGGTTTGATCGGATCGCATCTGAGCACCCGTGTGCCGGTCCTATGGCTTCGCCGAATTCTCTGCGCCGTTCTTCTGATCACCGGCGCAAGAATGTTGTGGGCATGAACATCGTGTACGTAAGCAGTAACTTTGACAATTCGAATGAATCCGTACTCCAACTCTGAAACTCTCCATCGAATTGAATCGGCTCTCGAAGCTGCCCGCAATATCTTCGCCCGTTTTACTCCCGGCGCCATCGCAGCGGAATACAAAGTTGGGCACGATCCGGTCACCGAAGCTGACCGCGCTCTGGACGCCGCCCTTCGGAAGGAATTGTTGCGCAATAGCATGGATGAGGGCTGGTTATCGGAAGAAACCGTTGATGACTTCAGCCGCCTTGATAAGCGCCGTGTCTGGGTCGTTGATCCACTCGATGGCACCCGCGAATTTGTCTCCGGAATTCCCGAGTTCTGTGTTTCTATCGGTATGGTCGAAGACGGACGGCCCGTGGCGGGCGGAATTTGCAATCCCGCGACCGGAGAAATTTTTGTCGGCTCGATTGAAACTGGCATTACTTACAATGGCAAGGATGCTGTCGTCAGCCAGCGCGCAACTTTGGATGGCGCCACGGTGCTCGCCAGCCGCAGCGAAGTAAAGCGCGGCGAATGGGAACCCTTTAAGTCCGCGCCCTTCAAGGTTAAACCCATGGGCTCGGTAGCGTATAAACTCGCACTGGTTTCCGCCGGACTTGCAGATGCGACTTTTACTTTGACTCCCAAGAATGAATGGGACGTGGCGGCGGGAGCCGCACTCGTTTTAAGCGCGGGTGGATGCGTACAGACTCTCGAAAATGCCCCTTTGCGTTGCAACAATAGAAATCCACTGCTGTCTGGATTGATCGCCAGTGGGCCCGCTCTACGTGACGCTTTGACTTCGCTCTTGAAAAGTCATCTTCAGCCCGCTCCTCAACCCTGACCGGCGGCCATCCCTCATGGTCTTTCTCATGTATCACGAGATTGAGTCGCCCGGACGCCCGCTCTCTCAGAGCGCGCCCGGATACACACGTTACGCCGTCCGCCAACAAGATTTTCGCGCGCAGATGAACCATCTGAAAGAAAGCGGTTGGCGCGGTGTGGACGTGGGCCATGCATTGTCATTCCATCCTTCCACCACCGCCATCACCTTCGATGACGGTTGCGAAACTGATTTGTTGGTCGCGGCTCCAATTCTCAATGAGCTTAGTTTCGGAGCCACCTTCTATATCACGGCCGAATTCCTGGGAACACCGGGATATCTGACCCAAGCGCAACTGCGCGAACTCAGTTCTCTCGGTTTCCAAATCGGTTGTCATTCCATGACGCACGCGTATCTGTCGGACTTGGACGAGGCTGGCTTGCGGCGCGAAATCGTAGATTCAAAAAATCAGTTGGAACAACTCATTGGGAAACCAGTCGAACATTTCTCCTGCCCCGGCGGACGTTATAACCGCCGCACGATCGCCGTGGTTCAGAGCGGGGGATACCGGACGCTGGCAACCAGCAATTCTCGCGCAAATTCTGCGGATACAGACTGTTTCGAGTTGGGCCGTGTCCCCGTTATGCGCGGAACGACGCTGCATGACTTTGCGTCGTACTGTCGCGGTCGCGGGCTGTGGCGATTGCGTGTCCGTGAATCATTGCGGCACGCCGGCAGACGGGTACTGGGAAATTCGCGGTATGACCGCCTCCGCGAACTTACCCTCCAGAAGTAACCCTTAGGACTAGACCACAAGGGTTAAAGAATCCAGGTTGAAACCGCAGACTTCCTGCGAGATAGTAGTGTAGCGCTACATAATGATCGCTGATGCACCCGGACACTGAACGCTTTCAAAAATAAAAAAATAAATACACGATTCCATCACTTGTGAGCAATCGGACCCGGCATCTCTACCGGATCCGAAAGGCGAACGAGAGTGTGGATGGCATACGTTCGCATTCGACTCTGCGTAAGACAGTCAATATCTCGGAAAGCACAAGAATAATGAAGTTGGCTATCATACTTGCGATCTCGACCTTGGCATCTGCTCAAGTTTACTCCGCCAGAACGGACCTTAACATTGCACAAGCGGGATATCCTCCCACTGTTCGCGCTGGAGCAAACACCATCGTCTTCGATCCAGACTTTGGGACGCGGGTGGTTCGAGCGACAGACAAAACGACGGACCGAAATGTCGGATTTAACGTGGGCACCGGTCGGAGAGTGTTCAATGCCGACTCGACAAGGTTCGTTTTTGTCTCGAACGATGGCTGGAATTACGTCGCGAACTTTGACCCTGTTGGGATGACCGTCAGACTCAATCCGGCCTGGGAGAAAATCGCGGGCAGCTTTAGCTGGAGCTCGATAAACAGAGACGTGTTGTACTCCGTCCAAGGCTCCAAGATCGTCAAATATACGTTCGATGGGGATGTCTCGACAGAAAGCAACGTCTTCGATTTTGCTCCCTGGGTGAAACTGCCGAACTACACTTGGCGAAGTAATTTTACCGTCGGTGCGGGGGACATGACATTTGCCGTCGGGTTTTCCGCGGGGCCCCAGGGAACCGGCTTTATCGCTTGTCAATACACTGTTGGCAAAGGCGCGAGAGTTCTAAATACACAGACTGGCAGAGTATCGGGTCAATGGGGAGTACTCGGCACAATTGATATCCCAGATAGATTCTTTCTTCACGAAGTCGGCATGTCGGCTGGCGGAGATTACGTCATACTCGGAAGAAACATTTCGAGGGGCGATACCGCAACGCACAGCAACTATTACTGGCAGGCCGATTCCCTTAAAGTTACCTATTGGGATCTCTATGGAAATCAAGCTGTTGAAGGTCATCCAGCGCAGGGCTATGTGCACACAATCAACGCCGGTGGGGAATTCGGCGGAGAAGTTATCCGACCTTACACGGACTTGCTCGCATGGAGAGAACTAGTCCCGGTGATCCCGTCTGGAATTGAGCCGCCATTTGACAGCCATTCCTCTTGGAATAACGACGATCCGGAGGACACAAACCCCTTCTGCAATATTGTCGCCAGCGTGACGAGGCCCTTCCCGGCAGCCTGGTACAACGAGGTTCTAATGATTGATCCGGTGGATGGAACTGTCTATCGCGAGGCGCATACGTACAATACTGGAACATCGGTATATTTCAGCACCGCGAATGCAATCGGCTCGGTCAGTACCGACGGGAGATTCGTCATCTTTCCCAGTGATTGGATGAAGACACTAGGGACGGACAAAGCAGGCCAGCCGCTCGGGAGCTTGTTCATCGTCGAACTGAGATAGTGGGTACGCGGGCTGCTGCGAATCTTATCGGTGCGGATATCACGCAATACGATAACCACTGCCGGTGAAGACTAGCTGCCTGATCACTTCGCTCAAGCAAGATCTCCGCGCTAACCCTTAACGCTAACTTTTGAGAATGACAGAATTGCCCGGCCCGGCGTAGGACTGCCCATCGAGGTCGCCGGACGGAAGGTGGTAAATGTCATAAGGTCAATCAGCATATTTTTCACTTGAGGAGTCAAATCCCGCGATCCGCCCGACTCCGACAGAATCCGATAGTCCTCGACTCGCCCACTGGAATTCACGTACGCCTCGATCACCAGTGAATCGTCGCTGACTGAACCCATTACATTGCCGAACGACGACTGCTCCAATTGGGGCGCAGTGGAAAGCATCAGTGGCACATCCGCATTTCCTGCCTGTAGCGGAAGAGCCGAGAATCCCATAAAAATCCCAAAGATAAGCACCGCTGTGACCAGACCAGCCGTAGCCGGAACCACGAACGCGCGTGTGGCATTATCGAGTCGAAACAACATATACCTCAACGTAGAATCGCGCCGATGCGCAATCTCACGCGAGATTGCAACACGAAGTTTCAACGAAAGATCACGGGGAGCCTTCCGCCGCGCCGCTTGCGCCAGTAACAGTTGGGTTTGGCGCACTTCCCGGTATGCCATTTGGCACTCTTCGCAGCCGCCGAGGTGCTCATCTAAAATCCGCATCTCGGTCCCGGTTACGGCCCCATCAACATAAGCGGAGATCAGTGCCTTCACTCGCGCGCACTTCATGGCATCACCTCCGAAGGCGTACCGACGGGAGGTTTGGAACAGTGTCGCGACTCACGTTGGCGTTCATCAGGCACCTCTATACCGAGTTGCTGTCCGGATTCGCGGATGTACGGTACCAGGCGTTGCCTGAGTGCATCGCGGCCGCGCGTGAGCCGGGACTTGACTGTCCCCAAAGACACTCGCATGATCTCCGCAATTTCTTCGTAAGACATCCCCTCCAGATCGCGCAGAA
>DASYGR010000452.1:0-21322 GCA_035999525.1 Terriglobales bacterium | reverse complement strand
ACCGTGCGCCAAAACTTCGTACTCTTTGTTCCCTTCCAAATCTACAGAGCCCGAAGCGGAACTCGGAGTCCACTCGTTCTCTAAGTCGATCACCCGCTGTCCGTTCACTTCAAGCACCAGCTGCTTTCGGTTGTCGCTGCTCAGCACGAAACCGTAAACGCCTTTTGCACCAGTTGTGAACGTGCCTTTACCCGTACTTGGATCGATGGCAATCGATTCATCGGCAGGATTGAAGTCGGTAAGGGAGGGGTTGTTCCACAGAATTCCGTATCCATTACTCGACAGCACAACCGGAATGGAAATATTTGTGTTCGCCTGTGAAAGGCGAATCGGAATTCCGCGAACATTGAAAATGCCTTCCTGATGCTGCCCGAGGCCGTATAGCGCCTCGTCTGCGGGCGAAAGAAAAGTCTGTTGCACCTGCCAGGTTTTCGCTTCGAACACCGAAGGCACGTCAAACGCCTTGCCACCCGGCTGCGGCTCGCCCAGTACGAGTTTCCCGTCTGCGGAGACGAAGCTTACCGCGCCACTAGCGGTATCCACAGTTGCAGTGATCACTGGAGTAGAAATCTTCACGTTCTTCGGGCCTGCCTTGATCTGAACGTTCTTAGCGCGGCACGGTTGCGTAACGATGGGAACCTTGGGAGTTGGAATCTCAGACGTTGGGCTGGCGACAACGTGTATGACACGATCACCGCATACCTCAATCTGCATGGTGCCGGACGCAGTCCTGAAAGTGACGCCATTGACATCCCTATGAGTTTCCTTAACGGCAAATTGCGGCTGATCCACAGCGCATACTTCTAAGCTGGCAAGAAAACAAAATAGAAGAACAAGAAAAATACTGTGGTGTCTGATCATTTTGTTCGCGGTCGTCGCGTCCTTTCGTGGCACAAAGATGCCGGCAACGCTGTCGTTGCCACAATTCGTAAGTGCAATGGAAAATCTATTGAGGCTCGTCGTCTTCACCTTGTTGCATCGCGATCGCTGCATGCTCCAAACCTTCCTTTTTCAGCCGTTGAGAATCTTCGAAGGCATCCGTAGCGGCCTTTTTGTCGCCCACCTTTAAGTACAGACGGCCAATCTGGTAATGAAGGCTGCCGTCCTTGTCCCCTGGAAGGGCAAGCTTCAGTTCTGCCATTGCTTCCTGTATGCGGTCTGTATGGGCATACACATTGCCGAGAAGCGCGTGCACATGCAACACATATTCCGGTTTGGCATTGAGACTCCTCTTCAGGTATGGCTCGGCCGAAGCGAAATCGTGCCGGGCGCAAAGAATCTCGCCCATGACGGCGTTGATTTCCGGGTCGTCTGGACTGTTTGCGAGCGCATCTTGCGTTACACGAGAAGCTTCCTCTGGCAAATTATCGGCAAGCAGCGCCAGGGCGAGACCGAACAAAGCGCCGGTGTCATTCGGTTGGAGCGCCAAAGCCTTGCGATACTCCTGCTCGGCAGCGGCGAAATCCTGGCGTTGACGACCGATGTCCCCCAGCAACACATGCATCTTGGGTGAACCGGAATCCAGCTGGCTGGCACGTGACAGGGCTTGGGTAGCGAGCTTTTGGGAAGATCTTGTTTCCCAGTACAACCCCTCCGCTTCTGTCTGAGAGCTTGCGGCCAGTCTTCTGGCTGCTTCGAAGGCAGTGCGTGTATTGCCGTTGAGGTACGCGCACGTTGCGAGCAATCGGAGATCCTTCATTGGGAGGCTTTCAAGTCTGGGCGCGAGCGCATCGCTACATTTTGTGTACTTTCCTGCTTTGTAAAAACCGGTTGCGTTACTGGCCAGGTTCTCGTCCGCGGTCGTGATCTTAGGAGATTCGGATGATCTTTGCTCTGCGGGCACATTGCGGAAGAGTGCTAGGAGTTTTTCAGGAGTCTCACCAGCCGCCTGGCGTTGCTCCAAAACGCTGTCGAGTTCGTTACGCTTCTCGACAGTTAGGCCGGCACTAAACAGCGATGAGTTCGAGGCGAAAAAAGCTGGGTCCGCTTCGAAGACCTCGGCAATTTCTTTGGCGCTCTCCGCTACTTCATTGTGCTCAATATGTACGCGCGCCAGCCCCAATTTCGCCATAAGCGAGCCTGGGTTCGCCGCGAGTTCGCGGTTGAACTCCTGCTTTGCTGAGGGAAGGTCGTGCCTGCTTACCAATACGAAACCGTAGCCCGCGTGTGTATTTGGAGGAAATGAGTCTAGACTCAAAGCCTTTTTATACGCTTCCGCGGCTTGAATGAGCGCATGCTGCTCGGCGAAGGTGCCCGCGAGCAGCGCTTGCGGATATCCGGAGTCTTTGTGTTGCGTTAGAAGAACTCGAGCGTCGGCTTCAACTTGTTCCAGGTAGGCGACGCCGAGGTGATACCAGGCATCCGCGTTTTGCGGCTCAATTTCATTGGCCCGCACATAGGAACGGATCGCAAGCCGCGTATTTCCACTTCCCGCGTATGCCTGACCCAGACCCAACTGAGTTTGAGCGTCGGCGGGCTTGGACTGAGCGGCGCGCTTCAGATACGGAATCGCCTCCTTGAACTGCCGCAACTTCACATAATCCAGCCCAAGGAAAAGATTCGGAACAAACAAGCCAGGCTTCAGACGGATCGCCTGACTGAAAGCATCAATCGCTTGTTGATCTTTGCCAGTCTGGTAGTACATCAAGCCGAGATTGGCTCTGAGTTCGGCGTTTTCAGGATGGTAAGTTACGGCCTGCTGGTAGAACTTCGCGGCAGATTGAAAATCACTCCTGGCCTGGGCTTGTTGCGCCGAGGCCAGAAGCGATTCAAATGCACCGGGTTGCTGCGAGAGCAGCAGACCCGGTGGGAGGCAAAGCATCAAACAGCCAACAACTTTGATCCATACGCGGCGCACGCATCACCAGTACAGTTTCAGAGCTGCTTGCATCTGTCTCGGCGTCCATGCTTGATTAATCGTCCCAAATCCACCGCCAATGAACGTGTTCGGGCTGTAGAAGTTGGTGTGATTGAGAGCATTGAACATATCGAGGCGGAACTGGAGTCGTACGCTTTCTTTAATCGGGAAGTACTTTTGAATACTTAAATCAAAGTTTCTGTAACCTGGTGCGCGTAGATCGGAAAAGTATCGCGGAGCATTCCCAAGAGTCCAGGCCGGCGCGGTCGCGAAGGCCGCCGTGTTGAACCATGCAGTGCGGCTTGGATTTGCAATATGGATGTCACCAGTGACATTCACATGCTGGCCCACGCCGAAATTGTTATTGTTACTTCCTGTAACCGTGAGAGGAAATCCCTCTTTCAAGGTCAGTGTCCCAGAGGTCTGCCAGCCGCCGATGACTTGATTCAAGACACTATTCGTCCCAGCAGCGAACTTCCTGCCCTTGCCAACAGGGAGCTCGTACACATAACTGAGAACAAAGCTATGAGGAGTATCCGTTGCATCCACGGACTTCTCCGCAGCCAGGTTGTAGACGTTGCGAATATTTTCTGAGAAGTTAGCAGACGCGGAAGCCCAGTTTTCGGGCCCACCCACGTTGTCAACGAACTTCGAGAACGTATAGGATGCCAACAGAGTGAGTCCCTGCGACACACGATGCGTGTAGTTCACGTCCAGAGCTTTGTAACTCGAACTGCCCGCGGGATCCTGGTTTTCATTAATGTCGCAGAATTCCGGATATGGCCGAAGGAGTTGACCCTGCGCAATTGTAGCTTGATCAAGGCTGCAGCCGCTCGAAGTAATTTTGCCGAAGAACGGATTTGGAACCTGGGTCAATAACGCATTGCCCATAGAAAAGTACTTTGGATCGAGTTGATTCAAATTGAGTCCGCTCGCATCCACATGCACCCCGTGATTGCCAACATAGGTGACGTCAATCACGTCATTGGAGGTCGGCGCATACTGGACGCCGTACGTCCATTGCTGGTCATAATATGTCTTGCGGGTGCGTGAGACAGCGGTTACGGACTGTCCCACATCGGTTAAGCCCTCCAATGCACTTCCACTGACGGGAACGAGCCCACCCGAAAACGCGTTGCTCAAAGTACCCGCCGGATTCAAGCCGCCATTGTTCGATGAAATGTAAGGAGTGTCCGAGCTAAAACCGGGCGCCGGGCCGGTTCCGCGATAGCTGGGTGGATAGAAAACTCCATAGCCGCCCCGCATCACAAGCTTGGGCATTAATTGATAAGCGAATCCGATCCTAGGAGCGAAATTCTTGTAGTTAGTATTGGTCAGCCCTCGGTTGCCTGACGAGGCGAACACGAGTTCGCCGAGATAGTTTTTGCCGACTGCAGCACTGATGGGATTGACTGCGTTGTAGTTAAAGGACGCCTGCCGATTGTAGCGGTCAGTTACCGGGCGCTGAACTTCCCAGCGAACGCCAAGATTCAGAGTGAGTTTTCGCGACGCCTTCCAGTCGTCCTGAAGATACACTCCGTGGAACCAAGTGCGGCTCACCTCCGAAATGGCAATACCGGTATTCCCACTGGCAGGTAACCCCATGAGCATCGAAGCCACCGCGTCACCAGTTCCCGACGTAGGTGTTTTAGGATCTGGCCCGGAACTGAACCCGGTGTCGAAATTAAACGGCGTGAAATGAAAACGCCCGCCGTTTTCATCGGTCGCGACGGCCATATATCCGAAAGACAGTTGATGCGCCCCTCGTACTTTTACAAAGTCAACTGATCCGCTGGCAGCGCTTCTCGGAAAAGCACCCTGCCCGGCTCCTGCCACTGGTCCTTCCGGCAAGTAAGTGGACACGCTGATAATAGGGAATTGCGGCGAGTTTGTGTCTATGAAGCTCGGCAACCCGAGAGACGAGGCCTTGAAGCCGTGGCTCTGCACGTCGTTGCCCTCGACCCATTTCATCCCGCCCAGATTCACGCTCATTGTGAAAGTGGGAGTGAAGACCTGGCTTAGGCCAACACCAACGTTCCAGCGGTTATTGGGGTTCCTCTGTCCGGGACCGGCGGGATCGTTTGCGCCGAAGAAAGCAGCCTCTTCGTCTTTGTACTCTTTCTTGTAGGAGTACCGTCCGTAGAGCCGGGTCCGATCGCTGAAGTTGTGGTCAATGCGACCGCTGTACTCATCCGAATAGTCCGCCAGCAGGCCGGTGGCACTCCAGTTGTTCGTCAACCCACCGTGGAGCGGGGTGGGGTAAAAGCTAATCAGCTTTTGGCCAATAGGATTGATTAGCGACGCACCCGTAAAGGGGGAGATGTATGTCGCCAGATTGTTCCCCGGGATAGGGTCGCGAATGAAGCCACCGCCGAAGGCGCGAGTGCTGAACGGGTCATAAATCTGGCCTTTCAGAATCGGCCTACCTAGAGCATCGGTCCCAATTTGCGGTCCCAACAGCGCCGAGAAATCTCCCGCGCGGAAAGCCGGAGTTGGAACGCTACCCGAATAGTTTCCTGCGTTATGGTCTCTGTGACCCTCGAAGTTGAAGAAGAAAAATGTTTTGTCACGTTTCTCATAGATGCCCGGGATGTACACCGGACCTCCCAAGGCAACACCAAACTGATTGCGATGCGAAACCGGTTTCGGAAGCCCGTTCAAATTATTGAAGTAGTTGTTCGCGTCGAGGGCCGCATTACGCAAATAATCGTACACATCTCCGTGCAAACTGCTGCCTCCGGACTTGGTCACGACGTTGATCACGTTTCCCGTGCTCCAGCCGTATTGCGCGGAGAAGGTATTCTGCTGAACTTTGAACTCCTGCACATTATCTGGCGATGGGACATAAATGACCCCGCCCCATCCCTCACTCGCATCCCAAGCGCCGTCCAGGAGGAATGCCGTGGTTCCAAAGTAGCCGCCGCCAAAGTTAAAGAACGAGACGTCCTGGTCCGAGGAGCCTTGCTGTCCGCCCGAGGAAATGGTCTGCCTTTGCGACAAATTGTTGACCGATGAGTTCAACTCCACAAAATTGAACACATTGCGAAGATTTAGCGGCAACTCAGTAACCTGCTTCTGAGAAATTTCGTCACCCACGTTGGCATTGTCGGTTTGCAGCAGAGGCGCTTCCCCCGTCACTACGACTTGCTCAGAAGAGCCAATTGTCAAGGTGACCGCTTGGCTTGCAGACTGGCCGACTTCCAACCTGATTTCATTCTGCTTTAGAGTTTCGAACCCCGGCGCCTCGACTGTCAGCGTATAAACTCCCGCCGGTAGAAGGGCGAAGGAGAAATTGCCCTCTGCATCGGCCTTGAAAACGCGCGTGATACCCTTCTCCGCGCTGGTTAATGTCACGCTTGCATTCGCCAAGCGGGCCCCGGAGGGATCCGAAACCGTACCTGAAAACGACGCCGTAGAAGCTAGCGTCTGGCCCTGCGCAACCTGAACCCCGATGCTGAGCGCGAAAACAGCAACGACGATGAAGAGATGCATGGAGAGACTACGAAGTTTGGGCATCACGGCTTAGACCCCTCTTGTGTCGAAGATTAGTTATCGGTAACTGTACCGAAGTCCGAGCATTCTAGTATCAAGGCACTATGGTTTGTCAAGTTGTTTTTTGGTGTGCCCTGCCCACGCCACAATCGGCCACCATTTGATCATGAGGGCATCCGCGATTATGGAGTCTTCGGTTAGAAGAACTGATCGCGCTGTCGGCGAGACTGGTGCTTACGGTCTGGCGGAAGCGCGTATATTCGGAGACTGACAACCACTCTGTCGAAGCCGTCCGGGTGCCAATGCCGTGGAATGTCGGAGCACCAACTCCGTTTTAATTGTGCATTCGGAGCACCAATATCCATCATACGGAGCTTCCGCGGAGTCGAGCAGCGCCTTAAATGCTATGTCCGCAATCTCGATTTGCGACAGTTGGACCGTGGTCAACGGCGGAATCATGAATTGCGCCAGGCGAATATCTTCGAACCCGACGACCGACAAATCCCGCGGAACATCAAGAGCTAGCTCAAATGCTTGGCGCATCACTCCGATCGCAGTCATATCGTTAGAACAGACTACCGCCGTGGGGCGATCTGGCAAAGCAGCCAGTGTTGAGATGGCCGTCATCCCCGCTGACATGCTGTGGTCTCCTTCAATTAGCAGTTGAGGAGGCGTGGGCAAACCAATTTCATTCATGCATTTCAGGAAGGCGGCCTTTCGCTGCACTACAGTTTTCAAATGGCCCGGCCCGCTGACCAATGCGATGCGCAGGTGCCCCAACGCTGCGAGGTGCTGCACAGCTTGGCGAATACCGTGTTCGTAGTTGATGTGGACACTTTTCACCAGCGGTTCCGGCGACTCCATATCTACGACGAACACGGGGACATTTTGGCGCGCGAAAATAGCAATTAGGGCATCTTCCCTTCCGAAAGTCAGGATGGCTACTCCGTCAACACGATGCCCAATCATCTGACGGGCGGCGTTTTCCAATAGAGATTCATCTTGAGCCAAGAACCTAAGAAGGATCTCGTACTGATGCTTGACGCCCAATTCCATAAAAGTTTGAACGATTTCGGGAAAAAATGGATTGTTGATTTCAGGGACAATCAAACCAAAAATACGACTACGTCCGGAAACAAGCGTTTTTGCATGACTGTTTGGGTAATAGTCTACTTCCTCAATCACCCTCCACACTCGTCTGGCAAGGACCGGATTCACAGTGGGAATGCGATTGATAGTTCGAGACACAGTTCCGATCGAGACCTTTGCCCGCTTCGCAATTTCTTTTATGGTCATTCGCGAGTATTCTCGGATTTGCAGTTATCGCTACAGGCAACGCTGTCATGAATGTACACCTACTCCGGTGGGTGGAGAAGTGAAAGTGAGATTTGATGACTTGAAAGGGAGGAACGTTCCCCTATGGCGCTAATCAGAGCGGCTCAATGCGAGCCGACTGACGACCGGGTAGTTGTTAAGGCGAGACCATTTGAAATGGCAGGCATCCGCGTTACTGGGAATTACGGTCAAAGCTAATGCGAACGGCGTAAGCATACTTCGCTGCTGGGCCTCGATCGGGTAACTGGATGCGCAGGCCGTCTGGACGCTGCTCGAATGAGATTTTTGCGTCACTACCCAGCAAGGCCACGGACTGCACCGGTTCGTTGCCAGCGGTCGCTGCCAACGAGTGAATCACCGCCTCGCCATTCGTGGGCCACTGAAGTCCGATAGCATAAAGAACATCGCCCTTTGTCGTAAAACGAAAATCCTGGGCTGTGTAGTGGGTGGTGTCCGTGTCATGAAAGGATCCCGCCGCAACTTTGGTGGGACCCTCGCCATAAATACGCCACGGGCGGGTGCCGTAGATGGCGTCTCCATTGATGTTCAGCCAGGCGCCCACGTCAAGAAGCACATGCTGCACTTCTTCCGGAATGGTTCCATCCGAACGCGGACCGATATTCAACAGCAAATTGCCATTTTTGCTGACAATATCAATAAGCTGGTCAACCACGAATTCTGATGATTTGAATGTGTCGTCTTTGATGTAGCCCCAGGATTTGTTGCTCACCGAGGTATCCGTTTGCCAGGCCAGAGGGCGAATGTCGCCGAGTTGTCCACGCTCCAAGTCGAGCACTGCGGAGTGGTCCTGCATCGCGTAATCCTTGTAGTTGATGACGCCGACGTGGTCACCGTATTTCAAAGAGCTATTGTAGTAAAAAGCCGCGAACCGAGCGATGTTCGCACGGATCGAGGCCTGCCCAATCCACCAGTCGAAATACACGATGTCGGGATGATATTTCTCGACCAGATCTGCTGACCGGGCTAGCCAATCATTGGCCCATGCCGACGACACATAAGTAAAGTCATTATTGAGGGGACTGCCCGATGGATTCATCATCCATGTATGGGCGGGACCGTAAAGCGCAGCGTATTGCGGGTCGTTTACGTCAGATGAGATTTTACGGCCCGGCCCCAGAAAGAAATTGTGTTCCACGCGGTGAGATGACAAGCCGAAGTGCAGACCTGCACCACGCACCGCTTTGGCCAGTTCTCCGGTGGTGTCACGATGCGGTCCCATCTTGGCCACGGTCCAATCGCTCAGGGCGCTGTCGTACATCGCAAAACCATCATGATGTTCCGCAACCGGCACGACGTACTTTGCGCCTGCCTTCTTGAATAACTCGGCCCACGCAGCCGGGTCGAAATGCTCCGCCTTAAACATGAAAATGAAGTCTTTATAGCCAAATTTGTCCTGGGTTCCGTAGGAAGCGATGTGGTGCTTGTATTCTGAAGATCCCTCGACATACATCAAGCGTGGGTACCATTCGCTGCCAAAAGCCGGAACCGAATATACCCCCCAATGAATAAAAATTCCGAACTTGGCATCCCTATACCAGTCGGGCGCTTCGTATTTCTGAAGCGATTCCCAGTCAGGACGGAACGGACCCTGGTGGTCAATTCGGTCAACATCCTTCAGCAGGCCGGCGCGTTGGCTGTCGTACTTGCTGCTGGCACTCTGCCAAGCCTCATCGATAGTTTCCGGATCCTGTGAGGCTGTCGGAGCCGTCGCAGTTTGCGCTTGCACCCAAGAAAACGAGCTTAACCCCAAAACGAAAATGGCGAGCACGCGAATTGACCACGAAAGATGAAGTGAAGAATGCGAGAGCATTGTGTCCTCCCCTCAACTGCAATGTTGCGATGCAATCATCTGGGTTACGCGAATCGGCTAGACCTTTGTGAGCGGCAACGAGTCCTGCCTGCTGAGTCTTGCCCAGTTCAGCCCGTAGAGCGCGACGAACACAAAACAAACCAATGGCACCACGAACCCAGTGCGCATCGAATGCAGGTCGGCGATATGCCCCATAAATGGCGCGGCTATCGCTCCTCCAACAATAGACATCACGATCAGCGATGAACCGAGCTTGGTATGCTCGCCGAGCCCGCGGATGCCAAGCGCAAAAATGGTCGGGAATCCGATTGACATGAAGAAGAAACTAGCAAACATGGCGTACATTCCCGTTTTGCCCCCGCCCATGGTGACCGCAACCAAGGCAACGTTGATTCCCATGTAGGCAGCGAGCACGCGATGCGGCTTAAACTGGCTGATCACGACACTGCCGCACATACGTCCGACCATAAACAAAACGAACCCGACGCCGCCCAACCATCGCGACGCTTGAAGGCGTGTAACGCCGGGATCATTCTCAAGAACATAGTTGACACAAAAGCTGAAGATACCGGTTTGCGCCGCGACATAGAGGAACTGCGCGCCAATCCCTAGGGTGAAATGCTTGCGCCGGAACATGTCCCAGTTCCGAGAGACCACCAGGAATGAAAGTACGTAGGCGACTATCAGCAGGCTGGTCTTCATCGGCTGAAATAAGGCCTCGTTCATGCGTAAGAGCGTCCATATCAATCCAAGAATCGGAGCGATGAAGAAATACAGCAGGCCGCAGACGATTGCCAACACAAACGCGATCGTCGCCTGCTGCCGACCCGTAGGTTTGATGTCATTGTGAGTTTGTGAACGACGACTCTCGTCCTCGACGTGCAACTCGGGGATTGGAGAGATCACGAAGGCAGTGAGCAACAAAACTACGAAAATGCCTGTCCCCATGTAAGGTGTGGTAAGACCGCCGTTCGCGTTCGCGCCGCCCGCGCCCCCAAAAACAAAGTAGCCGCCGACGATCGGACCCAGAATCCAGCCAACTCCGTTCAGCGTTTGAGCGATATTGATCCGCGTGGGGCCAGCCTCCGGCGAACCGAGAACCGTGGCGTATGGATTCGCGATCGCCTCCAGGCAAGTCATGCCTGCGGCAATAACGAAGAGACCCAGCAAGAATGCGGAGTAGGTGCCGATCTTCACGGCAGGAATAAACCAGAACGCACCAGCCGCAATCAATGACAACCCGAGGAGGATGCCGCCTTTGTAGCCGAACTTTTTCGCAATAAATCCTGCGGGAACTGCCATCAGGAAGTAGGCCAGGTAGTTCGCCGCTTGCACCAGACCTGATTGCTCCTTGTTGATGTGCAGCGTGTCCTGGAAATGCTTGTTCAGGATGTCAATCATTCCATTGCAGAAGCCCCACAAGAGAAATAGCGAGGTAAGGAGCACGAAAGTGAAAGCGAGATTTTCGCCTTGCGCAGTGCGGAACAAACCGCCGTTAGCAACTCCGGGACGGGTCGTGGATGCTGCTTCACTCACGCCAATGTTCATTTTGTCTAGTCCAGTGCAACCAGAATTTTCTTAAACTGCGACGGATTCTCACTCCACGAACGCAATGCACCCGGTGCTTCCTCGAGAGAAACCACTAGACTCACCGCTTGCTGCACAGGGAATTTTCGTGCTTCAAGAAGCTTGATCACTGCGCGAAAATCTTCCGGCTGAGCATTCCTCGATCCGAGAATATCCAACTCCTTTTGTACAAACATCCGCGTTTCGTAGGTCACAGGTTCTTTCGCATAACCGATGTACACAACCCTGCCCGTAAAAGCAACTTCTTCGACGACAAGTCGGAACGTCGCCCGTGTGCCGATGGCCTCGATCACCACATCCGGGCCGCGTCCTTCGGTTATTTCCTGCAACCGCTCGTGCAACGACTCACGAGAAGTATTTATTACCTTAGCGCCCCCTGCCAGCCGCGCAAGTTCCAGTTTCTCGTCATCCACATCAATACAGATCGTTGTCGCGCTGCGAGCACTCGATGCAGCCACGGCTCCGAGCCCCACTCCACCACATCCAAAAACTGCAACTGTGTCGTCCGCAGTCACTCGTCCCCGAGCCACTGCATGAAAGCCCACCGTGAGCGGTTCGACCAGACACAATTCCGTCGGCGTGAGTTTTGCCGGATATAACTTCTCCGGGGGCATTACGATAAATTCCGTAAGAGCGCCATCCCTTTGGACTCCAAGGGTCTGGTTGAGCTGGCATGCGTTCGGGCGTCCGCGCCGGCATGATGCACACTGACCGCAGCTGGTGTAAGGCGAGAGTGCGACGTCTGTTCCCGCTGCTAGCCCGTTCTCCCCCCCAACTACGGTTGCACAGACTTCATGCCCCAGAATCCGGGGAAATGAGACAAGCGGATTAAGTCCACGGAAGGAATTCAAATCGCTTCCGCAGAAGCCGACCATCCGAACCTTGAGTAGTAAGTTTCCGTCCGCGAGCACGGGGTCCGGAACCGTCTCGATGGATGCCTGCCCGGGTTTCTGAAGTACAAACGCCTTCATGTTTGGGTTCCGAGACTAGCACTACCCTGCATTTGCAGCGTTTGGACGCTAATTTTTCGATCGCATTGCAGCCCGTAGCCGTTTCTCCGGCTCGGCATCCCAGTATCCGCACCCCAGCTCGAAAAAAACCGATGTATATGGAATTCGCATGTTTGTTTTGATCAAGAGCACTCGAAACATTTCTCCGACCTGATCAAGCTTCGAGATGATCTCTTCGTGCGGGAGGGAGTGCATTTGATGTCCATCGAGTAGGCTCTCCAGATGTTTCCGGTACGCCGTGATTCCACTGGCATCCTGCTCCGAGACAAACTGCAGTTCTATGTCCGTATAAATTGTCGGTGTGATGTGCTGGCAGCCGTCAAGCATTGCAAGCGCCCGCGAAAGTACAGTCGTTTGTTCCTCATCGGCGACAATGGTTTCCACACCTTGCCGTGTCTGTGCAGGATATGCTGAATCGGCGATAACCAGCCAGTTACGATGCCCAAACAGTTGCAGCCGATCGCTAAGAATCTCTTCCCAGTTTGATGTCATTTGTGCGCCAATTCCTCATCGAAGCAGACTGCAACCTTGCCACACTTTCCGGAAGCCATAAGAGCATATGCATCTGCGGCATGCTCTAAGGCAAACCGGTGCGTAATGATGTCAGCGGGATGAAGGTTCCACCGTACCAGACGCTCGATCAATTCCTCCATTAACCATGTCGTTGTAACCCACGATCCGCAGATCGTCTTCTGGTCGTGAATTATGTCCGGCGATGGATTGAACTCGACTGTTCCTCCTTCGCCTACGAATGCAACTTTGCCCCATTTGCGCGTGGCTCGAATTGCCATCGCCCGCGCCGCAGCATTGCCGGAACAGTCGAACGCGCGCTCGGCTCCATTTCCATCTGTCAAACTTCTAACTTCCGCGGCATTGTCGGTACCAGACCGAAGAACGACATCGCAGAGGTTGAGGGATCGCGCTAACTCTAAGCGGTCGGGGACGGCATCAATACCGATAATTTTCTGTGAGCCTAGTTTGCGGCACAATGCCGCCGCTGCCAGTCCAACCGGACCCAGCCCGGTGATGAGCACAGCGTGGTTGCCATTGACTCCAACTTTTTCAATGGCTTCGTACACAGTGCCGAAACCACACGCCACCTGGGCGCCGTCCGCGTACGAAAGCACATCCGGAAGCGCAATCAGGTCTTTCTCTTCCGCGATCATGTAGTCGGCCATTCCGCCATCCCGCTGCCAACCGTATGCGCGGCGGTATTTTTCGCTTGTGCAGGAAATCATGTAGCCGCGGCGGCAATCATTGCAAACGCCACAGCCGGAAATGTGATACACGATCACCCGGTCGCCAACATCAAAACGACGGCACCCGGGACCCACTTCTACAATTAGCCCGCTGGGCTCGTGGCCAACGATCACTCCCTGATATCCTTCAGGACCTTTGCCGAGATGCTCATGATAAATACAGCGGATGTCCGAACCGCAGATTGTCGAAGCTTTCACTCTCAGCAGAACTTCTCCGTGAGCTGGGTGAGGCACGGGCACAGTGCGGAATTCAACCTTGTCATTGCCTGGAAGAAATGCGGCGCGCATGGTTTGCTGCTTGGTCTCCACGGCTCCGATCTTCGGCAAGGTTGTCGAGACCGGGCTCATGCGGGTGTGATTTCCCCATCCAAATCCCACAGGTCTTGCCAGGACTGTCCTTCTCTCCAAAGGAAGACCTGGCCTTTTATCAGCCGGCAGTTTCGATCAATCGCGCTGATTTCGCGCATCTCATTTTCTGTCAGAGGCTCGCTGGCAACCGCTTCAAGATTGCTCAAGTACTGATTTCGCTTAGTTGAAAACGGAATGGGAACCTGTCCGCGCTGAACGGCCCATTTTATGCACACGATTGCCGGATGCAGACCGATCCGATTGGCAATTCTGACAATCACCGGGTCCTGCGTCGGCGAAGTATCTTCAGGTGTCCGGTCACGCTCCGGCCGCGCGGGAGAGCCGATCGGAGAATAGCCTACGGGAACGATACCGTTCGATCGTACAAAATCGAACAACTCCGGCTGCTGAAAATGGGGGTGTAGCTCCATCTGATTCACCGCCGGTTTTATGCGGGCATCGCGCAACAGAAGTCTTAGTTTAGGAATCGTCATATTTGACGTGCCTATATGACGAACTAAACCTAGATCGAGCAGTTCCTCCAGCTTTCGCCAGGTCTTCATGAATTCCGCATGGATATAGGGTCTTGCATCCCTGCTTCGTGATGTCACGTCACAGCCGGGTGGGTGGAAGTTAGGGAACGGCCAATGCACTAGATACAAGTCCAAATAATCCAGTCTGAGATCGGTGAGCGACTGTTTGCAGGAAGGAAGCACATCCTTCTCGCCATGTCTGTCATTCCACAGTTTTGACGTAATCCACAAGTGTTCACGTTTAACTCCGCTGCGCAACACCTCTTGTAGCGCAAATCCAATCTGCTGCTCATTGCCGTACACGGATGCACAGTCGAAATGTCGATACCCCACCGCTGCCGCACCTTCCACGGCCGCCGCGATTTCTGTCGCTGTGACGTGGTCCGATCCAAATGTGCCCAGTCCGATAGCCGGCATTCGGGCTCCGGTATAAAGAATCCTTTGAGGCACAACCCCAGGGTCAACACACCCGTTAAGCAGTTGCCCGGGCACGATTTCAAGCTTCATTCTGGATTCCTCTTATTCGTTCATCCGAATCTGATTTTTCGGTTGACCTTAAACATCTTCAGGAGCTACAAGGTTAACGCGTATCGAGCACGATAATCGGTAAAGTTACCGATGTCAAGAATTATGCCACCGTTCGAATTAAGCTATATATATACTGTGTCAACTCTATGAGCACACGAATGAAGGACATCGCTAGAGATCTTGGGGTGTCGGTCATCACCATTTCCAAGGTCCTACGCAATCATCCCGATGTAGGTGAAGAGACTCGCGAGCGAGTTCTAGCCCGGGTTAAAGAGCTTGATTATCAGCCCAATCTGGCGGCACGGAGCCTAGTCACAGGACGCACGTATTTGGTCGGTTTGGTGGTTCCCGACTTGCTCCATCCTTTCTTCGCAGAAATTGCCAAGTCGCTTTCTGACGTGTTAAGGGGGGGCGGCTATTATCTGATCGTCTCCTCCTCTGAAGAAGATCCCGACCTTGAAGAACAAGAGATCAATCAGTTGCTGGCACGCCGGCTCGATATACTCATAATTGCTTCCTGCCGCTCTACTGTTGATCTTTTCTTTCGCATTGAGAAACAGAACACACCCTACGTGCTGATTGACCGGGGTTTGCCGGGCTTGACCGCAAATTTCGTTGGAGTAGATGACGAAGCAGTCGGAGTGCTTGCTACAAAACACTTGATTGATGTCGGCTGCAAAAGAATCGCTCATATTCGAGGCCCGGGAACCAGCCCCGGTATTCATCGAGTGGAAGGATATAAGCGGGCTCTCACACAGGCAGGCTTGAAGGTCAATGACGAGTACATCATCGCCGAACCTAAGGGAGATGTGGAAACGCGGCAACGGGGTGCAGAAGCAATGCGCGAACTCCTCAGCCTAAAGCCCAGACCTGACGGATTGTTCTGTTTCAATGATCCGTTGGCTATGGGCGCAATGAATTACGCCTTAGATCAAGGATTGCGGATCCCGGAAGACATCGCCGTTATTGGCTGCGGAAATCTCCACTACGACGATGCGTTAAGCGTTCCACTTTCAAGCATCAATCAGCACAGCCGGCGAATAGGCCAGGAAGCTGCGCGTATTGCACTTGCGATCCTGAACTCCAAAATGCCACCGAAAGTTGAAAGCGTTGTGCTGCAGCCAGAGTTAATCGTTCGCAGATCGACGCAGCGGCGCGGAGCCAAGCGTACGGTTGCGGCAGCAAAGCGCGCGTGAATGACGAACTCCCGCAAAATTAAGGGTGGCGATTGTGGGCTTGACAGGCTCGCGTCTATCCTGTTAATTGAATCCGTTACAGTTAGCGATAGTTACGACTGTCTATGGATCGAAGAAGGTTCCTGGAAGGTAGTGTCCTAGCAGCATTGAGCGGAGTACTTTCGCCTGTCGCGCGGCTCGCCTATGCCTCAGATGCTTTGGAGCCATTTCAATGGAAAACCGATGATCTAGCTTTCTCATTCGAAGTGATCTCGGGGAAATTGCGCCAGCAACAGCTTGTCCCGAGGGACGTCGCTTCCCTCAGTAAATCCACGGGTGTCGAAGTCGCCCTCCAATGCAGCGGCGAAAATTCTCCGGATCAGGGAATGAAATCCGGCGTGGGTCAGCCAGGAGCGCGTTTGCTGTTTGGCGGAAAACGCGAAGAGCCCACTCCCGGCGGCAAGCGTCTGGTGTGCACGCACACGGACGCAAATCTCCGACTTCGCGTGGAATCCGTCTATGAATCTTTTGACGGGCTGCCGGTTGTGCGGCGGTTTTCGCGAGTTACTAACGAGGGAAACGCGCCTGTGGGGATCGACTTTCTAAGTTCTGCAATGCTTCACGGACTTGCTGACCCACAAAACTATGACCGTGAACTCCGCATCCACCTCGCCGTCAATAGCTGGATGGCCGAGGGGCAGTGGCATACGCTGCGTCCATCAGAGATGGGCTTTGTCGAAAACGAGCGTACTAGCTGGTCAGAAGCGCAAGCGGGAAGCGTCGGCACTTGGTCCACTGAACGCTATTTGCCGATGGCGATGGCTGAGAACACAAAGCTTGGATTGATCTGGTTCTGGCAGATTGAACATAACGGGTCATGGTATTGGGAGATCTCGAATGTTTCGGCCCGGGATAATAATGCTGACGATGTTTACGCCTATCTCGGCGGCCCCGATGATCTGCACTCCGCTGCCTGGAAAAATCTGAAGCCAGGAGAAATTTACCAGACCGTTCCCGTGGCCGTAGGCTGTGTGCGCGGCGGGTTCACAGAAGCAGTTGATGCCTTGACACGATACCGCCGCACAGCGTGCCTGAGGTCGCGTAAAGACAATTCACGGTGCCCGGTGATTTTCAACGATTACATGAATTGCCTTTGGGGCGACCCAACTGAAACGAACGAGTTGCCGATGATCGCAGCGGCGGCGAAAGCTGGTTGCGAATACTACGTGATTGACGCCGGATGGTATGCCGAGCTGCGTGAAGACTGGAGTCAGACCCTCGGGACATGGCAGGCTTCCACGACGCGGTTTCCGCATGGGCTGAAATCTCTTCTCGGTCAGATCAAGCAGGCCGGAATGACTCCGGGACTATGGCTCGAACCGGAAGTTGCCGGGCCCAAGTCGGTGCTTGCGCAAAAACCAGACAACTGGTTTCTGGTGCGCCACGGCAAAAGAGTGCTGAAGAATTCACGACTTCTGCTTGATTTCCGCAATCCGGAAGTTCGAGCGTACCTCGATACCGTGATGGAAAGACTCGTCAACGACTACGGCGTCGGTTACATCAAGATGGACTATAACGTCGATTCGCTGCAAGGAACCGAGGTAAACGCGGACAGTTTTGGGCAGGGCTTGCTTGAACATAACCGTGCTCATCTTTCCTGGTTAGATGGTATCCTCGACCGCTACGCCGATCTTGTGATTGAAAATTGCGGCAGCGGTGGCGGTCGAATGGATTACGCCATGCTAAGCCGTTTGCAGTTGCAGTCCATGACCGACCAGGAAGATTATCTAAAGATCCCGATGATTTTGGTCGGCGCATCGGCAGCGGTTTTGCCGGAGCAACTTGCTATCTGGTCTTACCCGTTGGCAAAGTCCGATGCCGATCAGGCAAGCTTCAATATGGTTGCTGCAATGATGTGTCGTATTCACCAGAGCGGCCGACTTGACTCGCTTTCCGCGGAAGCGGCAGCGCAGGTGGCCGAGGGCGTTCGGATTTATAAGGAAGTCCTTCGCAAGCATATTCCCGCGGCGGTGCCGTTTTATCCGCTTGGAACATCGGACGTAACCAACTTTGAGGCGCCGGTCGCATTAGGCATGAGGTCCCCGGAACAGACATTGCTCGCGGTGTGGAGAATTGATGGGTCCGCAACAACGAAAATCCCGGTGGTAATTACGAATCCTAAACTCCTTTACCCGACAGATCTCGGCATCAAGGTCACCGCTGCAGATGGGGCTCTTAATATAGAGTTCCCGCGACAGCATATGGCGTGCTTGGTCTCGGGGTAAAGCTACTTCGCTTTCCCGAGTAGCGCGCTTAAGTACAGGAGAAAACGTAGATGTCGTTGACACTTGGTTGTAAATACAGACTCTCAATCGCGCGGAAGTCAGTTCATGGGTATCACCTTCTGGCCGCTTTCATCCTGTTGATTTTGGCCCTGACTGGATCCGCCATTGCTGCCGACAAAGTTGAACTGACGGTGGACGCGTCCAAAACCGGTGCAAAGATTGACCGCAACATCTTCGGTCAGTTCGCCGAACATCTGGGGCACGGTATTTACGATGGCATTTGGGTAGGCCCAGACTCTCCAATTCCGAACACTCGCGGCATTCGCAATGATGTTGTAGCCGCACTAAAAGCAATAAAGGTGCCGAACGTCCGCTGGCCAGGCGGTTGCTTTGCGGATGAATACCATTGGCGAAACGGAATCGGTGCGCAGCGCCACGTGACCCTTAATCCGAATTGGGGTGGAGTGGTTGAGCCGAACACATTCGGCACTCACGAATTCATGGACTTCTTGGATCAGATCGGAGCGGAAGCATACGTTTCTGTGAATGTTGGCTCCGGCACTCCGCACGAAGCAGCCGACTGGCTGGAGTACATGACCGCTCCGACGACTACCACGCTTGCCCAGGAGCGCACCGCGAATGGCCACGCAACTCCTTATAAGGTTGCCTACCTGGGCATCGGGAACGAAAGCTGGGACTGCGGCGGCAACATGACCCCGGACTACTACGTGAGCCAGATGAAGATCTACAGCCGCTTCGTGCGCAACTACAATCCGGCACAGCAGGATAAGGACCAGATGCTGAAGTTCGCGGTGGGTCCTGGCGGCGCGGAACCTCGTTTCATCGATTGGACGGAAGCTGTGATGAAGGCGTATCAGCAGCACGGCTGGAGCTGGGACATCAACGGGATTTCGATGCACTCATACACAGTAGTGCGCTGGCAGGACAAGTTTAAATCTGTGGGTTTCGGCGAAAGCGAGTATGCGCAATTCCTCAAAGAAACTCTGACGATGGACGGTCTCATTAATGAATATTCGGCCATCATGGACAAATACGATCCACAGAAGAAGGTGGCGCTCGTGGTGGATGAATGGGGCAGCTGGTACGCTCCGTTACTTGGCAGCAATCCCGGTTTCCTCGTCCAGCAGAACAGCATGCGGGACGCGATTCTCGCCTCTTTGAATCTGAACATCTTCGCGCGGCATGCTGACCGCGTGCGCGGAGCCAATATCGCCCAGATGATCAATGTGCTTCAGGCAATGATCATGACTGACAAAGAAAAAATGGCTTTGACGCCGACCTATCATGTGTTCGAAATGTATGTGCCATTCCAGGATGCAACATTCGTGCCTGTGACCTTCAATGCCGGTACCTACACCTACGAGAACATCAGCTTGCCGCGCGTGGATGCAATTGCAGCCAAGGACACCAATGGCAAAATGTGGTTGGAAATTACGAACATTGACCCGAACCAGCCAGCCGACCTCGAAGCAAGCATTCTTGGCGTCACGGCTAAATCGGCTACCGGGGAAACCCTGACCGCGCCGAAGGTGGATAGTGTCAATACTTTCGACGCACCAAATACGGTCGCGCCGAAACCGATTTCAGTGAAGGTACAGAATAGCAAGCTGGTGGTGAAAGTTGAGCCCAAGTCCGTAACCGTCCTATCAATTGAACAGTGAAAGGTGCTGCAAAATCCACATGCCGTCCACGGCGCAGTTCAAGTTTGATGTCAATTAGAACGAGGAGATAACCCAATGCGGTGGTTCGGAATAATGATGTTGTTAATGGGTTTTTGCTGTGCACAAGAGCCGGGCGATTTCCATCCCGCTGAAACGAATGTCTGGGGGGCGGACTATCCCCGAGTTGATGGCGCAGGGAGAGTACAGATTCGCGTGAAGGCTCCTGACGCCACTAAAGTCCGCTTAAATTTTTGGAGCGGACCTAAAGTGGACATGGAAAAACAGCCAGACGGATTCTGGACTGTCACCACAACTCCGCTTGTTCCCGGGCTGCACTATTACACATTCATTATTGACGGCGCCGAAGTCAGTGACCCCAACAGTCGTGCGTTTTTTGGCGGCGGTAAGTACACAAGCATGGTCGAGGTCCCAGAAGCAGGCTCGACCTATTACTCGATTCAGGATGTGCCGCACGGCCAAGTTCGAGAGGTCTGGTACGACTCGAAGGTGACCGGAACGTGGCGCCACGCGCTGGTCTATCTGCCTCCCGGCTATGACACGATGGTCAATGTGCGCTATCCAGTGCTCTATCTGCAGCACGGAGGCGGCGAAGATGAGACCGGGTGGATCCGCCAAGGACACGCAAACTTCATCCTCGACAGTCTGCTCGCGACCAAGAGTTGCAAGCCGATGATGATCGTTATGGCGTACGGTTACGCGCGGCGTGCCGGGGAGGCTCCGCCTGATCTGGCCGGAAAGCCGTTTGGTTCTCCTGAAATGATGAAGGCAATGCAAGACATGGCAGCAGCATTCGAAGATGATGTCACGCAAGTTCTAATTCCCTACATAGATTCGACCTTTCGAACATTATCTGATCGAGATCACCGCGCAATGGCGGGTCTTTCTATGGGAGGAATGCAGACGTTCCAGATCACATTGGATCATCTCGACATGTTTTCCTATATTGGTGGTTTCAGTGGAGCGGGAGGAATGCTTGTGCTTGGGAATCGAAAGTTGGATCCCAAGACCGATTACAACGGGGTATTTTCGGATCCGGGCGCATTCGCTAAGAAAGTCCACCTCCTGTGGCTCGGCGTCGGGACGAAAGAACCAGAGAGGATGCGTACCGGACTGCTAAGGCTGCACACTTCACTTCAAGACGCGAACATTCAGCACGTTTTCTACGAGTCGCCGGGAACAGACCACGAATGGCAGACATGGCGTCGCGATCTCAAGGATTTTGCACCCAGGCTTTTTCAATAACGTGGAGACGAGATGAAACATTCGAGAACCCTGAATCTTACATTCCTGACTGCTTGCATAACTCTAATGGCCTGCGCCGTCGCTGCTCAGGATAATTCCAATTTGCCTTACATGAATCCTAAGCTAACGTCTGAAGA